>NZ_JAFLXD010000002.1:0-256909 GCF_019891415.1 Pseudomonas sp. SH10-3B
GGCTGACACCGTCTTTCGGGTTATGCAGGTAAACGACCAAGTCGCTTTCTGTATGCCGCAGGCCAATCCCCCCATGCGCGCCCTCGGTATCACCGTCGACAGGCGGTTCAAGAAGCGGTACGTAAATGGGCGGCAACAGCGCCTTTGGAGAGGTTTTTTTCTTGGCCATGGCGACAGTCCTTCCGCGTTCGACTAGAGGTTTCCCCTATCAAACGCCTGAAGAGATTGATTGGCTACTGTCAGAATTAACAGGTGGTGACGAATGGTATTGGGGTTCTGTTGGCGATCACGGCGCCAGCTCAGGTTGCGATCGGCACCTGTTAATTCTGACAGTAGCCAAGGCCGGGGTTCAGGTGTCTTATGACGAACACAACACGGGCTACCAGTGCAACGTCGTCATTCAGGAGAGCGATCATGCCAGCCAAAAAACCATCAGCCTCAAGCTCGCCGACTAAAACAAAGACTGGCGCAGGACCTAAGTCTCCGACCAAACCTAAGTCTCCCGCCAAGCCAAAGACACCGGCCTCTGTGCCATACGTTCTGGAGATGGAGGAAAAGGGCAACCCAGAGAGCCTGGATCGGTTATACATCCCCGGCATGAGTGAATACGTCGAAGGCTACGACGCCGGTATCCCGCAATGGCTGTTTATCTCCGGCCTGACGATCCAAGTAGACAAAAACTGGCAAGCAAAACCGGGCGATATCATCACCGTAGGAAGGCTGCTGGACGGCGGAGCGGTGGAAGTGTTTGCCATGAAGACGCTGGCTGAAGGTGAAGAAAACTATAATTTCTACTTTTTTTCCGTGGACCGGAAGTTCCTACCCGATGGTCCTCACGCCCTGGTTTATGTTGTTCACTACAGCGGGGGACCGGACCGCGAACGGTCTTACCCACTGCGAGTCATGGTCAAAACCGACCTGCCGGCAGGTGAAGACAACGATCAAATCGAGGATGGGCATTCAGGACTGAAATTCAGCGTGTCGGAAAGCGTGATTGTCCCCGGCAATGCCTCCAGCGGGGTGAAGATCACGCTGCAGCCCTACCCGAATGCGCATCCAGGCGACTCCTGCATTGTCCATTGGGGCTCAAGCATCATTACCACTCCTGTCGTCGATCCTCTGAAGCCGACCGTCATTACCGTGACCTACCAGGACATTGTCGACGCCGGCGACAGTGATCGCCAGATTGTGTGGCTGGAAGTCCTCGATCTGGTGGGGAACATTTCAACGCCAAGCTCGGCGAGCGTGACTGTCTCGGTCAACCTGGACGTGACTCGCTATGACGGTCCCGCGCTTCTGAACGCCGGGCCCATTGGCTACGTCGACCTGGAGGTTCTCAATCAGCAACCCCTGGAAGTGCAAATGTTCACGCCTTCCAGTATCGGGCGCCGTGGGGATATCTATGATGTGATATTCCGCGCCTATCCGCCAAAAGGCGGTGTGATCGTGGTTCACAGGTTTGTCCCTATCGAAACGGCTGGCAGGCCGTATTCAGCATTCTTCGACTACCTCGATGTCCGCGCCGCCGCGGGAGGCCGGATACAGGTCAGTTTCGTTTTGCGCAGGTCCACGGCCCCCTTCGAGATCTATTCCAAGACAACCCATGCTGACGTCAGAGGCAGTATTGTCCGCCTGGAAGCCCCCGAGGTTGAAGGCTACCCCAACGATCAGATTACCGATGACCCTGAACATATAGTGGTCAACTGTCCTTACTACGCGTGGCGCCAGCCAAACGACAAAATTTCGCTGATCCTGCGCTATGTGAAGTCTGTGAACGACATCATCGTCCATATCGAAACACGCGCAGTCGGCCAATCCTGGCCGGCAGGTGCCCCGGTCAAACGCCTGATCTACCGCGAGCAGTTGCAACGGTTCAAAGGCTACCAGCCGGAACTGTATTACGTGATCTCGGGGACCGGGTTTACCCGCGCGCGCGCAGTCGACCTGAACGAATCCCTGCGGCGAGCGTTGACCATCAGTTGAGTGAGCGGGGTTTTCCTAAAAAGGCGAGCATATGCGCATTAACCCGCTGCGCCTGCTCGTTCTGGATCCAGTGACCGCAGTTGGCCAGAGTGTGGTGTTCCAGCTCAGGCACCCATTCGGGCATGCGCTTGAGTGTGTGAGCTTCAAACACTCCCACCGGGTCGCGGTCGCCAATCAGAAAGAGTGTGGGTTGCAGCACCTGCTTGCCCTTGAGGAATTCGGTGCCTTGCCAATTGCGTTCGAAATTGCGGTACCAGTTCAAGGGGCCCCGAAAGCCGTGGACAGCAAAGGTTTGTATATACAGATTCAGGTCTTCCTGACCGCACCAGGTCGGTAGCGAGCCTGGTGTGGCCATGCCGTCAAACAGCCTGGCGCCCGCAGGTTTCTGCTGTAAAAACACGTCCTGTTCCTGCATGAACAGTCGCAGGGTCCGTTCGATATCGGCGTTCAATTCCCGCTCGGCCACACCGGGCGCCTGGAAATACACGATGTAGTTGAAGTGTTCAGCATACAGCTCACGCATGATTTCGATCACCGGCCGACGGGCACGCCCGGCAAACGGCACGGACATGGTGATCAGCCGAGTGATGCGTTCAGGCTCCAGCAACGCCAAGTGCCAGGCCACCACGGCGCCCCAGTCATGCCCGACCATCACGACCTGTTCATGCCCGAAATGGTCCATGGCCTGCTGAACATCGGCGCATAAGGTCAGCAAGGCGTAGTCGGCGATCTCGGTGGGTGCGCTTGATTGGCCGTAGCCGCGCATTTCAGGGGCAAATACCCGGTAGCCTGCGACGGCCAGCGCGGGAATCTGCTCACGCCAGGAGTGCCAGCATTCGGGAAACCCGTGGAGCAGCCAGATGGGCTGGCCCTGTTCCGGTCCCGCGACATGTACGCACAGTTCAATACCGTTTACAGGGATCTTTTGCACGGTCAGTTGGCTCATTGGTGGGGCCTCGCTGAAAGTTTTGCCTAGCCTGCGGGATCCGTTGTGCAAGAACCAGCATCATTGATGGTGGGAATAACTCGATCTACTGCCCACCAGCGCGGCAACAACTGACGGACCCGCGCCTCCCCAAACCGATCATCCATCAACATCACCACCCCCCGGTCGTGCTGGCTGCGGATCACCCTCCCCGCCGCCTGCACGACCTTTTGAACACCGGGGTACAGGTAGGTGTAGTCGTAGCCGGCGCCAAAAATCGCTGCCATGCGCAGTTTTATCTGCTCGTTGACCGGGTTGAGTTGCGGCAAGCCCAGGGTGGCGATAAATGCGCCGATCAGGCGTGCACCTGGCAAGTCGATGCCCTCGCCAAACGCGCCGCCCAGCACGGCAAAGCCGATGCCTTGGCTATGTTCGGTAAATTGGTCGAGAAACCCTTGGCGTTCGGCCTCGGCCATGCCCCGCGACTGGTGCCACAACGGGATCTGCGGGTGTGTTTCGGCGAGCAGTTGCGCCACCTGTTGCAAGTAATCAAAGCTTGAGAAAAACGCCAGGTAGTTACCCGGTTGCAGGGCGAACTGGCGGGCGATCAGCTCGACAATCGGCGCCAGCGAGGCTTGGCGATGCACGAAACGGGTGGAGATTGCGTCGACAATGCGTACCTGCAGTTGCTCGGCCTTGAACGGCGATTCCACATCGACCCAAGCTGTGTCCGTCGGCAGCCCGAGCAGGTCGGCGTAGTAGTGGCGTGGGCTCAATGTGGCGGAAAACAACACGCTGCTGCGGGCTGCCGTCAAGCGCGGTCGAATGAACTCGGCGGGCACCACGTTGCGCAGGCACAGGGTTGAGCTGCTGCGTTTGCCGCCGAGCTGGCGCTTGCTGATGTCGAAGATGAAGTGTTCGTTGAACAGTTCGGCGACTTTGGCAAATTGCAGGGCCTCGAAGTAGAAGGCTTGCAGGTCGCCGCTGAGGGCTTCGGGATGGTCGTTGAAGTAATCGCCGAGGGCGCTGGTGCACAGGCTCAGGGCCTGGAGCAGTTTGTCCGGGCGCACGGTGTAAGCCTGGTACGGCGCGAGCTGGTCCTTGTGCAAGGCGTTCCATTCACGGTTGAGGCGCTGCAGGGGTTTCTTCAGCGGCTCGGGCGCGGTGTCGCGCAGGGTCTTGAGGCTGTATTGGTCGAGGCTGGCGCTGTACATCGAGCGGGCGCGCTCGACCAGGTTGTGGGCTTCGTCCACCAGTACGGCAGCGCGCCATTGGTTGAGCTGGGCCAGGCCAAAGAGCATGGCGCCGAAGTCGAAATAGTAGTTGTAGTCGGCGACCACCAGGTCGGCCCAGCGCGCCATTTCCTGGCTCAGGTAATAAGGGCATACCCCGTGAGCGAGGGCGACATCGCGCAGGTTGCGCTGGTCGAGCAGGCGCACCTTGGACGCGGCGATGCGTGCGGCGGGCAGGCGGTCGTAGAAGCCTTTGGCCAACGGGCAGGAGTCGCCGTGGCAGGCTTTGTCCAGGTGTTCGCAGGCTTTGTCCCGCGCGACCAGTTCAAGGACGCGCAGGGGCAAGTCGCTGCTGGCGTGCAGTACCTTGGCCGCATCCAGGGCCAGTTTGCGACCGGGAGTCTTGGCGGTGAGGAAAAACACCTTGTCCAGTTGCTGGGGCGCCAAGGCCTTGAGCAGCGGGAAGATCGTACCGATGGTCTTGCCGATGCCGGTGGGTGCCTGGGCCATCAGGCAACGACCGGTGCTGACGGCCTTGTACACCGACTCGGCCAACGCGCGTTGGCCGGGACGAAAGTCGGCATGGGGGAACCCCAGGGTTTGCGCCGCCGTGTTGCGCGCTTCGCGGTGCTGCATTTCCTGGCGAGCCCAGCCCAGAAACAGTGCGCATTGCTGGTTGAAGAACCCTTCCAGCTCAGACGCCTGGAAGCGTTGATCGAGCAGGGTCTCGCCCTCGCCGACGATGTCGAAATACACCAGCGCCAGGTCGATTTCCGTCAGCCCGAGCTTCTGGCACATCAGCCAGCCATACACCTTGACCTGGGCCCAATGCAGTTGCCGGTGGTTGGCGGGCTGGGCATCGAGGTCGCCGCGATAGGTCTTCACTTCTTCCAGGCGGTTGGCGTCCGGGTCGTAGCCGTCTGCCCTGCCCCGTACCTTGAGTTGTTGGTACTCACCTTCCAGGGCCACTTCGTTCTGGTAGTGCGCACTGCGGCGTGAGGCCACGGTACGGTGGCCGACAATGCCTTCCTGGGCACTCGGCGATGGGGTAAAGCGCAGGTCCAGGTCGCCGACCTTGGCCGTGAACTCGCACAGTGCCCGCACGGCCACGCTGTAGCTCAAGCGGGCTGCTCCGCCCAACGCACGTAACAGACCGTCACTGGCATCTGGTACTCGCCACAGAACGCCAACCAGCGCAGTTGGTTGTCTTGCAAGCGGTCGCCGGGGCCTTTGACTTCGATCATGCGGTAGGTTTTTTCGGCGGGCCAGAACTGGATCAGGTCCGGCATGCCGGCGCGGTTGGCGCGGATGTCCAGCAGCAGGCGTTCGAACCAGTAGCGCAGGTGTTCGGCGGGCAAGCAGTGCAACGCCTGTTCCAGCAGTTCTTCACTGAGCAGGTTCCAGAAGACGAAGGGTGATTGGATCCCCCATTTTTCCGCGTAGCGTTGGCGGATCGTGGCCTTGTAGCGATCATCCTGCAGTTGCTCCAGGCACGCGGCGAACAGCGGCGCACGGCGTTGGTGGAAGTCTTCGCTGTGCAGGTCCGCCGGCCCCCGCTGGAACGGGTGGAAAAACGCCCCCGGCAGCGGCGCGAAGATCACCTCCCAGCACAGCAGGCCAAACAGCGAATTGATCAGGCCGTTTTCGACGTAGTGCACCGGCGCATCCGGTTCGCTGAGGTGGGCCTGGACGCAGTACTCCACCGACATCAGGGGTTCAGGCAGTGCCAGTTCAAGGTCCAGGCGCGGGACTTCCCGGGGCTTGAGAGTGGGCAGCCGGGGTTCACCCAGCTTGCGCCGCAGACGTGGCATGACGCGCAACAGGTGTTGCTGTTCGGCGGCACTTTCCGGTAACTGTTGCGCGATGCTCGCCAGGGCCATGGCCTGGGCGTAGTCCTCCTGGCGTTCCAGCACGCGAATCAGTCGCGCGCGGGCGCCGGGGTAGGCGCAGGTGCGATAGATCTGCGCCGCCAAAGCCAATTCGGCGCTGCGTTCGCAATACTGACCCAGTTGGAACAACAGCTTGGCCCGGCGTTTTTCCAACCATGGGTTGTCGGTGGTCAGCAGGGCCACTTGCGCCAGCACATCCTGCAGCGCCTCACCACGTTCAAAGGCTTGCTGGCACTGGTGCAGGAACAGCACGCCGTGCACGTCGTCACGGCTGCGCAAGCCACGGGACTCGGCACAGAACTGGACTTTTTCGTAGGTGTAGATGCCGAGGTCCGCCAGCACGAACTCCGACCAGTCCTGGTGCAGGTTGCCGAAGAACATCAGGCGCAATCGCTCGCACAAGTCCATCACAGTGAGGCTGTACAGCGGTTCGGCAAGCTCGGGACACCATTGGGCAAAGCTGCGGGTTTCGGTGAACTGCGCCGCCAAGCCCTCAAGCCAGTCGGTCTTCTTGCCCCTGGGCTGCTCGATCCAGGGTTTGAAGGTGCTGAGGATTTCGCCTTTTTGCAGCAACGCAAACAACACCTCAAACGCCAGTGGGGATTGGTCATCGACCCAACCCAATTGTCTTAAGGGCCCCACAGCCCCATGGGTACACCCGATCTCTGGGTAGCGGAGTTTGCCCGCGCGAAAATGCACGCCCTTGCGCATCACCATGCGCACCAACAGCGCCTGGGACGCTTGGGGCAACCTGTCGAATTGCTGAATGAAATGCTGTTCGTCCGCATCGAGCAGGTCCGCATAGCGTTGCCCCAGCCAATGCAGGACCTGGCGGAAGTTATGCAGGTAATAGAGCGGGTTTTCGAGGGGGTTGGCCATGGTACGCATTGATCAAATACTGGTTATGCATACAGAGTGCCGCCACCCATGCGCTGTTGCAATCGGTAATAGATAAATGGCGCACGCAACTTTTTGTATAAAAGTGATCAGATGGGGGAGTCGATGGCGTAACATTTATGGCCCGCAGCCCTTGGCGCGGGACTTTTCAGGGTTAACGGTAAGGGTTATGAACATGAAGAATTTGGGTCTGCCACTGGTTGCACTCACTTTTCTGGTATTGGCCGGTTGCGCGACGCAAACCGTAGTAACACTGCAAAACGGTACGCAGTATTTGACCAAGGACTCCCCAAAAACCAAGACCGCCGACGGTTTTTATGAGTTCACCGATATCGCCGGCAAGCGCGTCCGGGTCAAAGCCGACGATGTAGCCACGGTGCGCAAGGAAGACTGAATTTACAACGGCCAACACCGATCAAATGTGGGAGGGGGCTTGCCCCCGATGGCGGTATTCCGGCCGACATCTCTGCTGACCTGACCACCGCTATCGGGAGCAAGCCCCCTCCCACAGGTTTAAGCGATAACAATTCCCTCCCCCGACAATCCAACCACCCCCACCAACGTCACCGAATCCCCGCCAAAGCTGATCACGGTGTCGCCGCTGTGTTCGCGGTATTCCACGCTGCCCTCCACCCCTTTGAACACCAGCTTGTCCGTCGCTTGATAGCCGATGATCCGGTCCTGGCCAAACTGCCCGCTGAACAAAAAGGTGTTATGCCCGCTGCTGTCGCGGAGGGTGTCATTGCCCTTGCCGCCCTCGATAAAGTCCGCGCCCTTGCCGCCCTGGATCAGGTCATTGCCGTCGCTGCCAATGATGAAGGTGTTGCCCTTGTGCGGTTCGGCATTGCGGTTGAGGTCCTGTACCCAGGTGGTGGCCCGGGCGGGGTCGGACAGGTTGGCCACGATGATGGTCGAGTCGCGGCTCATCTGCTCATAGAAACCGGATTCCACAATGCGCGTCATGCCATCGCCATAACCCGTGGGCAAATGCGAGATCCAGGTCGGCAGGTTGGTGATGGAAAACGGCAGCACATTCCACAGCGTCGAGGCGTAGTGGTCGTTGAAGCTGACGATATTGTCGGTGGTCGATTCATGGGGGTTGTCATGCACGCCCAATGACGACCAATTGAAGGATGAGCCGTCCAGCGCACGGAATACCGGGTCGTTTTCATAGCCGATATTAAGCACCTTGTCGCCGGCGCTCTGGGTCGGCGAGGCGTAGGCCACGTAGTTGGCATCCTTGTAGAACCCCGCCCATTTGCCGCTGCTCAAGTCGGCCATGCTGTTGACAGCCAGGCCCCCCAGGCTGTGGCCGCTGACGACTACGTCGTGGCCGCTGAGGCCGTGGGCACTGGCGTACTCGGCGACGTTCTTGAGCAGGCCGCCAAAGGCTTCGCCGGCGTAGTTCTTGGCGTAATCCTTGGGCCCCAAGGCCGCGAGCAGATCGCTGACCAGGTCGCCAATGGAGTCGCTGATCAGCGTTTCCCGAGGACCCGACGTACCGCGAAAACCGATACCGATTTCCAGCAACTTGCCGGCGTCATCGTACTTGCCCAGTACCTCGACCTGGGCCGTGGTGTAGCCGGCCTTTTCGCCGAAGAACGTGCCACGGGCGTCGACCTTGCCGGTATAGCCCAAGGCGCTTGCGCTGATGGGTGTCCAACCGGCTTGTTGCACCGCTTCCAGGGCGGCTTTTTCCGAATCCGGGTTCCAGGGAATGCCGGGAATCACGCCCTGGGAATCCGTGCTGCCCAGCAGAGCACCGACCAGCGTGGCCGGTAAACCGAGCCCCAGGCCGTTGTGCTGGTAGCCCACGGCAAAGCCGTTATCCAGGTTGTGGTAGGTATACAGCGTGATCGCCATGGCATCGGCGAACAACGCTTTGGAGTCCTCGGCCCCGAGGTTTTTATAGTCAAACACGCCCATGGTCTTGCCTCTCTGTTGTTGGAATTGTCGAGAAAGCCAATCAATGCGGTGCCGGTCCGAACGCCTCATCCACCTTGGCCAGGTCGGTGTCGCGCAGGTTGCCGGCGTAGTAATGCAATTTGGTCCAGGCCATCAGGTAGTCGTAACGCGCCTGGGCCAGGTCACGCCGCGTGCTGTAGAGCTGTTGCTCGGCGTTCAACGCATCGAGGTTGACCCGCTCGCCACCGAGGATGCTTTGCTTGGTCGACACCACCAGCGCTTCTGCCGAGGTCAGGGCCTTTTGGTAAGCGCGCAGTTTGCTCACACCGGACAGGCAGGCACTGAACTGTCGACGCAGCTCGATCAGGGTCTCGCGGGTCTTGCCTTCCAGTTCGTACTCGGCCTGTTCCATGGCTCGGCTGGCCTGGCGGGTGGACGCGGAGATGCCGCCACCGGCGTACAGCGGCAGGCTGACTTCCACGCCGATGGTGTTGGTGTCGTAACGCTGGTTGTAGGTGTTGCCGCTGTCGGACTCCTGCTGACGCGAGCTGGCATACGCGGTGACCTTGGGCAGATGCCCGGCGCGGTTGCGCTCGACTTCATATCGCGCCACTTCCAGGGCCTGGCGCTGGGACGCGAGCGTGGGGTTGTTGCTGATCGCCAGTTCATGCCAGGTGTCGTAGTTGGCCGGGGTCAAGGTAAACGCGGCAAAGCTCTGGTTGAGCGGCGCCAGGTCGTGGATGTTGACGCTCTGCACACCGATCAACGCGCCCAGTTCTCTTAACGAGGCGTCCTGTTCGTCCAGTGCCTGGATTTCTTCGGCGGTGGCCAGCTCATAGCGCGACTCGGCTTCGAGAATATCGGTGCGGGTGCCCTCGCCTTGCTGGAACAGGTGCCGGTTCTGCTGGAACTGCTGCTCGAAGGCCTTCTTCTTGGCGCGGGCGATGTCGATCTGGTCCTGGGCAAACAGCGCCTGGGTGTAGTAGCTCAGCACCCGCACCAGCAGGGCCTGGCTCTTGTCGCGAAAGCTTTCATCGGCGAACAGCGCTTGGGCCACGCCTTTGCGGTAGTTGGCGTAGGCCTCATAGTCGAACAGTGGCTGTTGCAGGCTGAAGGTCGAGCCATAGCTGTTGTAGTTGCGGTCGTCGTGATAATTGCCACCGCGCCCGTCCGGCAAGGTGGCCTGGGAGTTATTGCGGCCCTTGTTGTAGTTGTACGACAGCTTGGGCAGCAGGCCCGCGCGGCCGATGGTGCGGTTTTCCAGGCCGGCGTCGCGCTCCTTGATCGCGCCGAGAAACACCGGATCGTTGCGCAGGGCCTGCTCGTACACATCGAACGGGCCCATGGCAGCCTGGGCATTTGCGCAGGTCAACAGCAAGGCGATGAACACAGGTTTCATGCTCATTCCTCGGTCAACGCGGAGCCGGCGCGGTCGAGCAACGGCTTAAACAGGTAATTGAGCAACGAACGCTCGCCGGTGCGCACGAACATCTCGGCGGGCATGCCTGGCTTGATCACCAAGCCGTGGAGTGTCTCCAGCGCCGCCTCGCTGACGGTGGTGCGCAGCACGTAATACGGCGCGCCGGTTTTTTCATCGAGCATCTGGTCGGCAGAGATCAGGCTGACCTCCCCCGGCACGCGCGGGGTGCGGCTCTGGTTGAAGGCGGTGAACAGAATATCCACCGGCAGGTGGGTGCCGACCTTGTCCACCAGGTGCACCGGCAAGTGCCCTTCGACTTCCAGGCGCGTGCCCTGGGGCACGATTTCCAGCAGGGTTTCACCGGCACGCACCACGGCGCCCTCGGTGTGCACGCTGAGGTTGACCGCAATGCCGTCGGCCGGCGCGTTGATCTCGCTGTGTTGCAAGTCGAAGCCGGCCGAGGTGAGTTGCTGCTCCAGGGTCAGGCTGCGCAATTGCGCGTCGGCCAATTGGCTGCGCACTTCCTTCTGGTATTCCTCGCTGTGCTGCTGCAATTTCAGGCGCGATTCAAGGATGCCCTGTTCCACCCGGCCGCTTTCGCCGGTGTTCTGCGCCAGGTCCTGTTGCACCTGGGACAGCTGGCGTTGGTACTCCATCAACCGGTTGCGCGGGATATAGCCGTTGTCGGCCAAAGGTTGCAGGTTGCTCAATTGCTCGCGCAGGGACTGGGCCTGGGCGGTCAGGTCGCTGCGGGCGCGGCGCATGCCGTTGAGCTGCGCCGTGGCGCCCTCGATATTTGCGCGGATGCCTGCCTGTTCACGGGCAAAGGCTTCGCGACGGCTGCTGAACAGTTGGCGCTGGCCTTCCAATACCAACGCCAATGCCGGGTCGGGGCTGCTGCTCAGCTCGGCGGGAAAGGTGATCGAGGATTGATTGTCGCGCTCGCTCTGCCAACGCGCGACGCTGGCCCAGGCCATGCGGTACTGGGCTTGCAGGGACTGCACGTCGGCCTGGTGCTGGGTCTGGTCGAGACGGAACAGCGGCTGGCCTTGCTTCACCCACTGCCCTTCCTTCACCAGAATCCGACTGACCACCCCAGGGCTGAAGGTTTGCACCGCCTTGCGTTTGCCCGAGACCACCACCGTGCCCTGCACCGGGATGCCCTGGTCCAGGGGCGCCAGGCTGGCCCAGAGGAAAAAGCCACCGGCACCGACCACGGTCAGGAGCCAGCCCATGCGTACGAAAAATCGGGCGTCGTGTTGTTCGTGAATCATGCTGACATCCTTACTGCTTGACGCAAAACCTGTAGGAGCGAGCTTGCTCGCGAAAAACTCAGCGTCACCGCGTGTATCCAATCAGGGCGTGTCATCGTTAACGCCCTTCGCGAGCAAGCTCGCTCCTACCTTGGGGCGCTGGGTCCCGGTGGCCGGACAACGCCCGCAGCACATCCTGGCTCGGCCCGAACGCCTGCAAACGCCCTTCGTTGAGCACCAGCAACTTGTCGGCCTGGGCCAAGGCCGAAGAACGATGGGTCACCAGCACCACACTGCTGCCCTGTGCCTTCATCTGCACAATGGCACTGGCCAGCGCAGCTTCGCCGACGGTGTCGAGGTTGGAGTTGGGCTCGTCCAGCACGATCAGCCGCGGCCCGCCGTACAGCGCACGCGCCAGGGCCACCCGTTGTTTCTGGCCACCGGACAGGCCACCCCCGTTATCACCCAGGACCGTGTCGTAACCGTGGGGCAGCCGCAGGATCAATTCGTGTACGCCGGCTTGTTGCGCAGCCTTCACCACCCACTCGGGGTCGGCCTCGCGAAAGCGTGCGATGTTGTCGGCGATACTGCCGCTGAACAGTTCGATGTCCTGGGGCAGATAGCCGATGTGCGGGCCGAGGTCGTCGCGGTCCCAACGATGGATGTCCGCGCCATCCAAACGCACGGTGCCAGCCAGGGTCGGCCACACGCCCACCAGCACACGGGCCAGGGTGGATTTGCCGGAGCCCGAGGCGCCGAGCACGCCCAGCACTTCGCCGGCGCTGAGATTGAAGCTGACCTGGTGCAGGGTGGGCATGCGTTTGCCGGGCGGGCCCGCGCTGACCTGTTCAAAGCTGACCTGGCCCTTGGGCACCGGTAATTTCATCTGCTCCACTTCCGGCGGGAACTCGCGCAGCAATTCGTCCAGGCGCTGGTAGGCCAGCTTGGCCGAACTCCATTGCTTCCAGACCGCAATCAACTGGTCGATGGGGCTGAGTACGCGCCCCATCAGGATCGAGCCCGCGATCATCATCCCGGCGGTCATATCGCCCTTGATCACCAACAGTGCGCCCAGGCCCAGCACCAGGGATTGCAGGCACAGGCGCAAGGACTTGCTCAGAGAAGTGATCACCGAGCCGGTATCACTGGCTGTGTTCTGCAAACCCAGGAACTGCGAATGCACGGCGAACCAGCGGTGGCGCAACGCGCCGAGCATGCCCATGGCCTGGATGGTTTCGGCGTTGTGCAAATGGCTGGTGGCCAGTTGCGTCGACTGTTGGGAAAAACCACTGGCCTCGCCCAATGGCTTTTTCGTCAGGTATTCGTTGAGGCACGCAAGGCCGATCAACAGCAACGCGCCGGCCGTGGCCAACACCCCGAGCCAGACGTTGAAGAGGAAAATCACCAACAGGTAGATGGGAAACCACGGCGCATCGAAGAACGCGAACAGCGCCGGTCCGGTGATGAATTGACGGATATGGGTCAGGTCGCCCAAGGATTGCCCGGCATGCCCCTGGCCGCGCTGCAGGTTGCGTTCGAACGCGGCCTTGTACACGCGCAAGTTGAAACGCCGTTCCAACTGGCTGCCAATACGGATCACGATAAAACTGCGGATCACTTCCAGCAGGCCAATAAAAGCAAAGAAGCCCACGACCATCAGCGTCAACATCACCAGGGTGGTTTCATTCTGGGAGGACAGCACACGGTCATACACTTGCAGCATGTAAATCGACGGCACCAGCATCAACAGGTTAATCAATGCCGTGAAGCAGCCAACGCTGATCAAGATGCTCTTGTATTCACCCAGCGCCTTGAATAAGGGCGCAACTGCATGGGGCTTGGCCATATGTTCTGATCTTCCTTGAACCAAATTACGCGCATAAGTTGCCCGCCCGTCCTTTTATAGCGGCCTGCCAACTAATGACATCGAGTTATAGCGTTATAGCAATAACTAAGGCACCCGTTTTAGTTCAACCACGGCGCCGGACTTCGTACGTGCCTGATACTCACCTTCTTTCTGACGATTCAGGTGGGTGATCCCGCTGCCTTCGGCATTGAATAGCCAGATACCGTCCGGGGTGGGCGACCACGTCCGGGGAGTGTCACCAAGCCATTGCGCGGCACAGGCCACATCGCCGCCCAGGGCATTGGCCTGTTCCAGCAGGTCGAGGGCGCACGCCTGATCCTGCTGGTGCAACTGCCAGTGCCCGGCCAGTTGGGCGCTGGTGGGTAAAACAAGACTGCTCGCCATTGCGTGGGCTCCTGCCGACACGAACATCACCTGCAACACGCAGGCGATCACATTGTAAAAACGCTGCATCTGTAAGCTCCAGCCGGGAGGCGCGGCGCTTGAGCGCCGCGCCCGTGGATCATGCCACGATGTCGCTGACCGCTGCCTGGCCGACGGTGGTGACGAGGAAATCCGCCACGCCGTGCCCGGAGAAGTCGACGGCCAGGGTACCCAGGTTGGTGCCTGCCGCGTAGCTCAACACCGCATCGCCGGCATGCCCGGTGAAGGCGTTGACGAAGGTCAGGCCGGCCCCTTTGGTGATGCCGCTGAGGTCGATCTTGTCGGAGCCCGAGGTGAAGTCAAAGATCTTGTCCGCCGCCCCTGGCTTGGAATCGGAACTGGCACCGAACACAAACGTGTCGTTGCCCGCGCCGCCCCACAGTTGGTCCGCGCCGCCGCCACCGTAGATGAGGTCGTTGCCGGCGCCACCCTTGATCACGTTGGCCGCGTTGTTGCCGATGATCAGGTCGTTGCCCGCACCGCCGAACGCGTTCTCGACGGTCACGCCCTTGGCGATGGAAACGTTGCCCACCAGGCCGCCAACGTCGGAGAACGAAGCCTCATTGAGGTTGATCTTCTGGTTCTGGGTGAAGCCGGAGAAGTCCAGGGTGTCGTTGCCGCCACCGTCCCAGACCGAGAACACCAGCTTGTCGGCGTTGGAAGTGGCGCTGAGGAAATCGCGCCCGGTGTTGGAGTTGAACCCGTAGGTGGTGTCGCCGGCACGGGTGTTGTAGTTGGCACCGTAGAGCTTCTGGATCGCGGCGATGTCGTCGATCAGCGGGCCGGAGGCATAGGCCTCAACCCCGCCTTTACTGAAGTTCTGGTTGGTGTTGCTCTCGCTCCAGTAGCTCATGAGGCTGTAGCCGCGCGTGTCCTGTCCATAGGTCGCGTCTTTGTAGGTCGGGGCGCCTTCGCCGGCGTTGTAGTCGCCAGGGTGAGCCAGGCCCAGGGTGTGGCCGATTTCGTGGGTCAGGGTCTGCCGGCCATAGTTGTTCAGGTCCGGGGTCTTGTTCGGCGTGTAGCTGTTGTTGGTCAGGTACCACGAAGTGCCGTCGTAGCCTGCACCGGTGCCGGGCAGGTAGGCGAAGGCTGCCGCGCCGTCCTGGCCGCTGCTGTAGTTGCCAAACGTCATGTGGCCGTCACCGCCGGTGGCTTTCTCGGTGAAGGTGACGTTGGCCACGTCCGACCAGGATTGCATGGCCAGGGCGGCCTGGGCTTTCTGCTGGGCGTTGAACTGGCTGAAGCCCGAGATACCATGTTTGTTCATGGTGCTCGACGACGCCGACGTCAGGAAGGTGTAGGTCAGGTCGATCTTGCCGTTGCCATCAAAGTCCCGGTACGCGGCGCCGTCGCGCAGCAACTGGGTCGCGGCCTGGTCAACGGTGTAGGAGGGTTTGCCATTGATCGTGAGGTTGCCGCCACGGTCATACAGATGGCTGAAGCTATCGATTTGCGAGTAAGCGGTGCTGGCTTGCGCCGCCGACACGATAGCCTTGTCTTTTACTTTTGACATAAACGTACTTCCTTGTTTGCAAGTGCATCAGTCTTTGATCGATAGGAACCCCGCGGGCGAGATCGTCCTATCACTCGCCTCTTTTGAAGGCGTCACGAAACTGACACAACTTGAAATCTTTCGTCTACATCTTTTCCTGCATGAAAACTGGCCAATAAACATCGCCAACAAGTTTGGCGCCGTATCTATTGGGCAGCGGTGCCTTTGTCTGACAAAAGACACCGGGTACTTATTTAAATATTAAATAACGTTAAGGCCGCTCAAGTTGAGCGGCACACTTGATAATTGGATCCACTATATTGTCACCGTGTCATTGGCAACATTAAACAGCCACTATCTATATGATTATATCGGCACTGTCCCCTATTACCGGGGCACACACCAGCCAGTGTTATGCAATGCCTGTAACAACGTTTCACTTTTCAAGCCCGGCACCTGTACGCCGTCGTCGGTCACCATGTCTTCGCCAGCCAGGATCGCGTTGATGATGGCCTCCTCCACCGCCTCCGCCGCCGCGCTGAACAGCGGTGAAATATGGTCGTTATTCACCATCTGCAAGGTGCTGCTCAACGGCAGGCCCCTGCGCGCGTAATCTGCTGGCGGCAAATCCTGGTTGCCGGTGGCGAAGGCCAGGAACAGGTCGCCGCTGGAATCCTCGGTGCCACCGCCGGTGCGCGCGATGCCGATCGACGCGCGTTGGGCGAGACGCTGGCACTGGTGTGGCAGCAAGGGCGCGTCAGTGGCGATGATCACCACGATCGAGCCCATGCCCGGCGTGCCCCGTTCGGCAAAGGGTGACGGAATGTCCATCAACTGGCGGCCCACCGGATAGCCGTCGACCCGCAGTTCCTGGCGCTTGCCGTGGTTGGCCTGCACCAGCACGCCGACGGTCCAGCCGCCCTGCTCCGCCGACAAACGACGCGAGGCGCTGCCGATACCGCCCTTGAATTCATGGCAGATCATCCCGGTGCCGCCGCCCACCGCGCCTTCTTGCACAGGGCCGGCCTCTGCGTTGTTCAACGCCTCGCGTACATGCTCAGGCTGCACATGCTGGCCCCAGATATCGTTGAGCAGGCCGTCGTAGGTTTCCATCACCACCGGCATGCACCAGTACACCGCCGGGTCCGCCAGGCGCTCGCGCTCCAGGGCAATCAGGGTGTCGCGCACAATACCGATGCTGTGGGTGTTGGTGATGGCCAGCGGCGTGGTCAACAGGCCCGCCTCGCTGATCCATTCCAGGCCCGTGGCGTCGCCGTTGCCGTTAAGCACGTGATACCCGGCAAAGCACGGTTGCAGCCGCGCTTCACCGGCGCGCGGCTGGACCACGCTGACACCGGTGCGTACCTGTTTGCCGTCGATGCGCGTCTTGAGGGTACTGTGACCGACCCGCACTCCGGGGACATCGGTGATGGCATTCAACTCACCGGGCGTGCCCAGCCCCAATGTGATGCCCAGTTGACGTGCTCGCATATCCACTCCTTACAATTTCTGAAACGCCGGACTTAACCGGCCACTGATGCAATACAGAATCACCGACAGGGCCAGCAAGCCGATGATGATCATGATGTCGCGCACTGACGCCGCCATCAGCAAGGTCACCAGCAGGTAGCCGGCGCCCAGCACAGCCGCCAGTGCCGGCAGCGGCCATAGCGGCATGCGATAGGGATGCTCGCGGTCACGCAACCGCACCCGGCTCATCAACGCGCTCAACGCCACCACCAGGTACACCAGCATGATCAGCAATACGCTGAACGAGGTGAGGTCGGCCAGGTTAGAGCTGAAGCTCAGCAGCGCCGATGGAATCGCCAGGAACAGCGTAGCCAACCAGGGTGAATCCCAGCGCGGGTGGATACGTGTGAACAGTTTGTTGATGCCGGGCGTCCACAGCGCATCGCGCCCGCTGCTGAACACTACGCGGCCGATCTGGATCACGATGGCGACAATGGCGTTGAACACCGACAGGAAGATCCCCGCACTGACCAGGCGCGACAGGGTTTCGTTGCCATGGCTGGTCAAGAGGTAGCCGATGGGGTCCGGGCTGCTGATCATCGCACTCAGCGACGGCGCGCCGATCAACAGCGCAGTGATGGGGATCAGCTCGATCACCACCACCAGCCCCAGTGACCACAGCACCGCTTTGTGTACGCCCTTGCCGCCGCATTTCATGTCTTCGGCCAGCAACACCGCCGGGCCGTAACCGTTGTAGGAAAACAGACCGATTCCCACTGCGCCGATCACCAGGGCCCAGGGCGCCAGGTGCAACACGCCGTTTTCGACGATCTGGGGTTGAAACAGCACACTGGCCGGCTGTACCGGGTTGCCGAAGCCAATCACGACGATCACCAGCAGTGCCGCCACTTCCAGCAGCAGGCAGGTGCCGGTGATCCAGGCATTGAGCTTGATATTGAGGATGCCCAGGGCGTAACTGCAGACCACGATCACCAGGGCGACAGCCTGTGAGTCGAACGTCGTGCCAAGGGCATTATTCAGGTACGTCGCCGCGCCCGTGGCCAGGACCGGCGGGATAAACAGCAGCATCACCAGCACGGTGAGGAACGTCGCGTAGCCGGCCATGCCGCCGAACACGCGCTTGGCATACACATACTCGCCACCGGCGCTGTTATGCGCGCGTCCCAGTTCGGCGTAGCAGAAGGCAAACATCAATGCCAGCAACCCCGCCATCACAAAGGCAAGGAACACGCCGCTGCCGGCCTGTTGGATTGCAAAGGGGGCAATCACGAACACCGAGCTGGCGGGGGTCACTGCTGACACGGTAATGGCCACTACGTCGAAGACACTCAAGGTCGGTTTCAGTACGCCGTCGGGCGCTGGTGATGTGCTCATCTCGTTATCCTCTGTCGTTGTTCTTGGTGTGAGGCAGAAACGAAAGGTCTGAAGTGACGGGATATGTTTCCCGCTGAATGATGCCGACGGTAACCGCTGGGTTTATGCCAGCCAATTCCCCTATTGGCGTACTCCCCTTGACGACACCCGGTAAAAGCCGAACCCTTGGCCGATCTTTTGCTGGCGGGAGCCTGCTACATGAGCCTGTTTCGTGAAGTCGGCATGCACGCCGGCCTGGGCCGCACCGTCGCGCACCTCGGCACCGAGCGTTTCTGGAAACAGTTGGTGCTGTTGCTGCACCAGTGCGTGCCCTTCGATAACGCGCTGGCCATCTTCTATCCCCTTGATGGCCCACCCCAGGCCCTGGAGGAGTACGACGCCCAGCCGAGCAGCAAACCGGCGTCGATGCTGGCGTACCTCAATGGCCTGTATTTGCTCGATCCGTTTTTCCAGGCTTGTCGCGAGGGCTATGCCAGCGGCGTGTACCGCCTGGAGGAAGTGGCGCCGGACCATTTTCGCCAGAGCGAGTATTTCCTCAGCTACTTTCACGACAATGTGCTGGAAGACGAGGTGCAGTTGATCCTGCAGTTGCCGGGCGCAGGTACGTTGTCGCTGTCGCTGGGCATGCAGCGGCGATTCAGCGCTGAGGAGACCGGGTTGATGACGACCCTGGCGGCCTGGGTGCTGCCGTTGATGCAGCAGCATTGGCAACAAAGCACCCAGCGCGTGCCGGCCATGGACAGCCAGATCAGGGACGCCTTGAGCCAATTCGGCTGCGGCGTGCTCTCGGACCGTGAACTGGAAATCGCCCGCCTGGTGCTGCGCGGGTTCTCGTCCAAGGCCATGGCCGAACGCCTGAATATCTCGCCGGATACTGTGAAGGTGCACCGTCGGCATCTGTACGCGAAGCTGGATATCTCGTCACAGCCGGAACTGTTTTCGTTGTTTATCCAGTCGTTGGGGCATGACCTTGAAAACCCTTGAACGTATAAAACCCTGAACTTTTTATATAGGCGCGAAAAGATCAAGCAGCGCAATGTTCACGCCTTGATCACCTTCACGCCCTCTTCATTTGGTCGGCATCACCAAAACTTTACATGCGCCGGCAGTAGTTTTACGTCATCAACTCGGATGGCGAAAAGCGGCCCCTTCTCCGTTAACTTCATGGTAAGCGTACTGAAACCAAAGGGACTATGGGATATATGCGCGTCGCCCACTTGCTGCGGCGGGCCAATCCGAACATGAACAATTTTTATATCGCTGTCCTTGACCATCTCGGACAAATCAATGCGGTCTTGTTTCGGGTTGAAGTTAAAGATGATATCGGAGTCATTGTTCAGGGAATCGCTGGCTTTTTCATATTTGAAAGTATTTGCGCCTGGCGCTCCAACCAGTTGGTCACTGCCTCCGCCGCCGATCAGCGTAGAGTCCTTGCCACGCTGGGCTTCGAGCCGCTCACGGCTGTCGGTACCGCGCAACACGGGGCGGCTATTTTCAGGGTACGTCCAGTGATTGATGGTAGGAAAACTTTGTACTAAGGCCATATTGATTACCTTTCGGAAATGTTTTGATTGGGTGGTGAGACGTGCAGCGCCGAGAAACTTCTCACGACAAAGACATCAACTTCCAGTCGGATTCTTTAACATTCCATTTCCGAAAAATATCAACGTTTATACAAAACATCATTCAACACTTCTCATCAAGTACCGGGTACCGCTTAATGTCGGAATATTGCTCCCCCACGCAACGCATTTCAGGAAATGACTTAATGCCCGGGAGCGTAGGGCAATGCCCCACCTCCCTGGTAATCAACGGTTGACACCCGTCAGCTCGAACTTCACTTTGATCTCGAACGTTCTGGTGTTGTCTTTCGTCCAAAACTCCAGTGTTCCTGCGATGACCGGCTCAGGGTCATCCGTCCTCGTCAAGTTCAAATGCCCCTTCGTTGCGTTCAGTCCATCTTCACCACCCCCCCGCAGAGGACGATAGGAAAAATACTGAACCGTTGGGTGGTTAAATTCATAACGGCCGCTTTTCGCATCCTTGTCTTTGAGTCGCACCGAAATGGCTGACCTGGCCGGAAAGCCGTCAGTCATATGCGCAAAAAAGCGTAATGAGCCTTGCATCTCATCACGATAGACATAATCTGATTCGAACGGTTCTTCCTTGCCATTTATAGTTACCGCGCCTTTCATATAACCTTTCGTAACGTTATCGGGTTTCACGTCATATTCGTTGCTCATGACCCTCTCCTATCAACAGTTGAACGTGAACGGTCATTAAACACTCGGCGTTGAAAAAAATAACCTGTCAGAAATAACAGTCTAGACAGGCGATTTTTTATGCTTTTATCGCCCCATACGGATGGTGTTCCACACCCGCGTACGAATCCGGTCGATATTCAGTGGCATCGCCTCCAGTGCGAACAACTTGCCCATCATTTCATCGCTTGGGTAGATCTTGGTGTCGGCCTTGATCTCAGGGTCTACCAGGCTATCCGCCGCACTGTTGCCGTTGGCGTAGTGCACGGCGTTGGTGATGTCTGCCATCACCTGGGGCTCCAGCAGGTAGTTCATGAACGCGTAGCCGGCCTTTTCATCGGGCGCATCGGCCGGCATGGCCACCATGTCGAACCAGATGGCGGCGCCTTCCTTGGGAATCTGATAGCCGATCTTCACGCCATTCTTGGCTTCCTTGGCACGGCTTTCGGCTTGCAGTACGTCGCCGGAGAAGCCGACCGCCACGCAAATATCGCCATTGGCCAGGTCGCCGGTGTATTTCGAGGAGTGGAAGTACGCTACATACGGCCGCACTTTCATCAGCAGCGCCTCGGCTTTCTTGTAGTCCTCTGGTTTTTTACTGTGGGGTGGCAACCCGAGGTAATTGAGGGCGATAGGCAGCAATTCCGGGCCATTGTCGAGGATCGCTACCCCGCACTTACTGAGTTTTTCCATGTACTCGGGCTTGAAGATCAGGTCCCAGGAATCCACCGGTGCGTTATCACCCAGTACCGCCTTGACCTTGTCGATGTTGTAGCCGATGCCGGTACTGCCCCAAAGGTACGGGAAGCCGTGGGCATTACCCGGATCATTGTTTTCCAGGGCCTTGAGCAGCACTGGGTTGAGGTTTTTCCAGTTGGGCAACTGGCTTTTGTCGAGCTTCTTCAAGGCGCCGCCCTGGATCTGCCGCGCCATGAAGTGGTTGGACGGGAACACCACGTCGTAACCGGAGTTGCCGGTCATCAGCTTGCCGTCGAGGGTTTCGTTGCTGTCATACACGTCGTAGCTGAAACCGATGCCGGTCTGCTTCTGGAAGTTCTTCGTGGTGTCCGGCGCGATGTAACTGGACCAGTTGTAGATCTTCACCGTTTCGGCGGCCTGGCTGATGGACGCGACCACTATCAAGGGCAACAGGGCAATGGCTTTCATGGTTCGATTTCCTGGCGGTTTTAGGGCTGTTTTATGGCAGGCGATCAAGGATCAAAGCGTTACAAAATCAATACGTAGGTCTTGCGCACGGTTTCCTGGATATCCCAGATGCCGGTGCTGTTGGCCGGCAACATCAGTGCGTCCCCGGCTTGTATGTGAACGATTTCGCCGTTGTCAGGGGTGAACGTGCAGCGGCCCTGGATAAAGTGGCAAAACTCCTGGGCTTTGATCTGCCGCCGCCAGCGACCTGGGGTGCAGGCCCATATACCGGTTTCGACGCCGTCGCTGCGCTCAACGCTCAAGGTCGAGGCCACAGCGATCGGCTCGCCCAGGGGCACGGCCACCGGCGATGAGTCTGGTAGGTGGGCATTCAGCGTGTCTTTGAATTGAGTGATGCTCATGGGATTTTCCCGTGTGAATGAAACGACTTAGTGCATGAAACCTTCCATAAACCCGGCCACGCCGGTCGCCAGCTTGCGGCGCCAGGGCGCACTGTTGGGGTTGGCCAGTACCTGGTCTTCATGGACAAAGCTGCGAATGATCGCGTTGTAGCCAAGCCAGCGGCACGGCTCCGGCTCCCAGGCCTTGAGCGCATCCAGGCCACGTTCGCGCAGCACCCAGGGTTGGTGAATCAGCGGCGTGTCGCGCCCAAGGATCAGGTCAGCCAGGGTGCGGCCGCCCAGGTTGGTGGCACCGACGCCCTCCCCGCCGTAACCGCCAGAGAGGGCAATGCCGGTCTTGTGGTCACAGAGCATGTGCGGGCGAAAATTGCGCGACATGCCGAGGTTGCCGCCCCAGGAATGGCTGATCCGCACCTTGTTCAGCTGTGGGAAGAGTTCACCGAACAGGTAGCGACGCAGATCCACTTCGCTGTCGGTCAAATCAAAGTTGTGCCGCAGTTTGCCGGCGAACTGGTAACCGCCACGGGCGCCGAACACCAGTCGGTTATCCGCCGAACGTTGGCCGTAGGTGACTTGCCGGCTGCTTTCGCCAAACGCCTGGCCCTGGCTGAGGCCGATTTCGTCCCACGTGCTGGCGGGCAGTGGTTCGGTGGCGACAATCAGACTTTGCACGGGTAACTGGTAGCGACCGAGGGGCGGCAAGGTGTTGGCGTACCCTTCCACAGCCGGCACCACCCAGGTGGCGCGTACCCCGGCCCTGGCCGTGCGCACGGTACCGGACTGCCAGTGGGTGACCGGACTGTTTTCATAAATCGTCACGCCCATGCTCTCCACCACCCGCGCAAGGCCGCGCACCAGCTTGGCCGGGTTGATCGTCGCGACATGGGGGGCATAAATGCCGCCATAGGGTTTGGCGATGCGGATCTGTTCAGCCAACTGTTGCGGGCTCAGCCAGCGATAGTCGGCTTCGGTCAGGCCTTGGGCGTAGAGTTTGTCCAGGTAAGTGCGCAGGCTACCTTCCTGCTCGGGGTAGCGTGCGGCGCAATACAGCGCGCCGCCCTTGCGGTAGTCGCAGTCGATGCCTTCACGGGCCAGGACTTGGGCCACTTCGTCTGGAATGCCATGCAACAGGTCGAATGAGGCACGACGCTGTTCAGGTGCAAGGCCGGCCAGCAGGCGGTCTTCGCCCAACAGATTGCCCATCAGCCAGCCGCCGTTACGGCCCGATGCGCCGAAGCCAGCGGTTTGCGCCTCGATAATCGCGATCTTCAGCTCAGGCGCCTGGCGTTTGAGGTAGTAGGCCGTCCACAGGCCGGTGTAGCCGGCGCCGATAATGGCGACATTGACGTCCAGGTCATGCTCAATGGACGGCCGCGCTATCAGCGGGTCATCCAACTGGTCCATCCATAAACTGATGTTGCGCCATGCCGGCATGCCAAGCTCCCCAACCACGTTTCGATGGGGGAATCCTAGAACTGCGGGTTATTCGCTGTCTTGCGCGCGTGCACGCAGGGAAATTTGTTTGACGTAGGCCTTGGGTGATTGGCCTGTGTGCTGGCGGAAGGCGCTGTAGAACGCCGACAACGAATTGAAGCCGGCGGCGAAAGCCAGATCGTCGACCTTGATCGGCGGCTTCGCTTTGTCCAGCGCGGCCAGCAGATGCTGGAGCCGGGCCTGATTGACGTAGCGATAGAAGCTTTGCCCCAGCACCTGGTTGAGCAGGTAGGAAATCTGATTGCGGCTGTAGCCACATTCCTTGGCGACGCGCTGCAGGTCCAGTTCCGGGTCCAGATAAGGCTGCTTGCGCTCGAAGTACTGTTGCAAGTCATTGGCCATATGCCCCAATTGCTGGGGCGACAGGCCCAGGCGGCTGACGCTGGGGCGCTGAGCCTGGGAGGGCTGTTCATGCACCAATGACGCGTACTCATTGACGCGCCAGATCAACCCATCGCGCACGGTGATGGCCTCGCTGGTACGGAATGACACCAGGCCCTGTCCGCCGCGCAAGGTGATGCGGTATTGGATAAAGGCCGTATCGCCGTCGGCGCGGATGCGGTCGGTGTGCTCAATGGCTTCATCGGCTTCGCGGGGCATGCTGGCTTGCAGGTAATCACGCAACTCGGGGTAACCAACCACACGGTTCTGGAAAAAATCGTGGTACCGGATATCCGGGTGGTAGTAGGACATCACCCCATCCAGGTCGCGATGGCGCCAACACAGGTGGTGGCGCAGCACCAGGTCCCGGGTGGCATGGGTGTGATGGCAATCATCGTCTGGGGCGATGTCGGGCATGGGGGGCTCGGAAGCGGGTAAACCGTGGAGATTGCCGAATTTTGCCAGGCCCTTCAATGGCCAGCTGGAACTTCTGACTAGTGGCATTTCGCCCATCATCAGCAGGAGATGACCCACGTCAAGTGAATGGATAACAACCGCCGAACGGGGCAGAAAAAATCACATTGCGCGTACGAACGAATGCTATTTTTAAGCTCTTCAACGCCGCGACCAGTGAAGGTCATGGCGCCCTGCCGCGAGCTAAAGGAAGCGCTCAATGAACAAGGTGGGCAACATGAACAAAGTGACGTTCCCCAACGCCTGCCAGCTGATGCGCTGGCATTTCCATCCAATGGGCTTCGAGGGCAGCATGGACGCGCCCGGCAGTATGATCGCCCGCCTGTTCGACCGCGCCAGCGGCGAGACGCTGATTGCCATCGCCGGCATCCCCTGCGCCACCGTGATGAATGCCGCTGATGTGGAGCGGATTATCGAGGCGGTGGAAGATGAATTGGAGTCGTTTGTGCCGCCGTTGTCGCTGAGGGCCTGATCCCGGCCCAGCCAACAGAAAGAAGCTCAACGGTGGGAGGGGGCTTGCTCCCGATTGCGGTGGTTCAGTCACTGTCGGTGGTGGCTGACACTCTGCTATCGGGAGCAAGCCCCCTCCCACCGTTGGATTGCGTTCATTCTCTAGTGGCGCTGATCGTCGAAAAACGCTTTCTTGCCATCAACCCGCTCCGAGGCCTTCGGCACATTCACCGCCTGGCCTTCAGGTTTTTCCACATACCAGTAGCAATGGTTCACGGCGCGGGTAATCCCGACGTAGGCCAGGCGCAGCACCTCCTCCTTTTGCGCCGTGTCATAGGGTTCGCTATCGCCGTCCTTGCCCAAACCGGCCATGCGATACACCTGGTTCTTGTACGGCGAACTGGTCAGGTGCTGGCAATCGCCAAGCAGGAAGACGGCGTCTGCCTGCAGGCCCTTGGCGCTGTGATACGTCAGCTGTTTCAATCTGCGCGCCGCTGGAACCAAGCTAGAATCAACATTAACTACCGATTTAATATGCTCTTGAATCAACAACTTATCGCTACTTTTGCGATAAAGCATTAACACTGATTCGCCCTTTTGATAGTGTTCCAGCAGTTGCCGGCCCAGGGCAGCATCGTCCCGCTCCAGTACTGTGACCGGCTTCAACGCCTTGGCTGTGCCACTGGCCTTGGCCTTCTTTCCGGGGATCGACGGCGCCGCGCGCACGATATGTTCGGCGGCATCAATGATGTGCTGATGGCTACGGTAGTTCTCGCTGAGCATCACTCGGGTAGTGCTCGGCGATGGGAATTCGTTGTTGAACTCCATGAAGTACTTGGGCGAACTGCCGCGCCAACCGTAGATCGACTGCCAGTCATCACCCACGCACAGCAAGGACGATCGTTGCGCGCCACGGCCCACATGCATCGCCGGCCCACGGCTGCGGATTTCCCGCAGGCTGGCGCGTATCCACGAGACGATCTGGGGCGATACGTCCTGGAATTCGTCGATCATCAGGTGCGACATCGGCCGCAGCAGTGGATCGCTGAGCAGCTTGAGGTTTTCCGGGGTGTTTTCGCCGAACAGCGAGAACATGCGGTTATAGGTCATGATCGGCGGCGACTGATCAAGCAGGTGGTCTTCCAGGGCCTTCCAGAAAATGCTCAGGGCTTCAAAGAAGAACCGGTCCGGGTCGTCCTTGGCGAAGCTCATCTGGCCGACGGCGGTCGGCACGTCCAGCCCCAGGTTCTCGATAAAGCCGGCTGCCATCACGAAACTGTCCAGCAGCGGCGCCGACGCCAGCTCGCCCTTGACCTTGTAATCAAAGCCGGGACCGGCGCTGGCATCACTGGCGAGGCTGCTTAGAAGACGCTTTGACGAATCATAACCATCCAACCATATCAAAGGCTTACGACAGAAAGCTTGAAACAGGGTGCGCTTTACCGCCCACTCCGCACGCACCGACAGCTTCGAATTCGGCCGGCTGATCTGGACGTTTTCCCTGGGATCAAAGCCCAGCACTACCCACGCATCCAGTTCGGGGATATAGCCGTGACAGTGAAACTGCGCGCCGTTGATTTCGACGCGCTGCCGACTCGGCTCAATACCCTGGATCGGCCAGGCGCCGGCGCGAAACCACAGGTCTTCGATTACATCGCAGAGTTCTCCATCGCGCTTGGCCGCCAGTTCGGTCACCGCCACGCGCTTCTGTACATCCGGATGATCGCGCTCCAGCTCCCTGAGTTGCAGCCCATGGCGCGCAAGCGGTGCTATCAGCTCACGAAAGCGTGGGTGCTGGCCATGCAATCGGTGATAGCAGGCATTCATTTGCTGGCGCTGGGCGTCGTTGATGCGCAGGTCAAACGGGTTGCTGTCGGCCTCTTCGAAACCGGCGCTGAGGTTCTCGAACGCTTGCAGGCGTTCAAAACCCGGCAGGCTGCGGACCATCGGCAGGATGCGCGAGTGAAAGGTGCGCACCACCGCCTGGGCTTCTTTCATCTCAAGGGGTTGGCCCCACAGGTTGAGAATTTCCATGAGCTTGTTGATGAAGTCTTTGCGCGACTCGCGGGTGAAGGTCACTACGGTCATCGAACTCAATTCGAAGCCCAGGTAATGGGTGAGCAGCAAAATACGCAACACCAGCGAGGTGGATTTACCCGCGCCGGCACCGGCGATCACCGAGGTTGACGGCGTGTCGCTGAAGACCATCTTCCATTGTGCCGCGCTCGGCTGGGCATGGGCCGGCAGCAAACGGGCCACGTCGGCCTTGATGCGCTTTTTGATATCGGCCGTCAGGGGCAGGCGCCAATCATCGAACAGGCTGTCGTCCACACCAGGCGCGCGGTGCTCATCGGGACGGAAGTCGCGGATCAACAGGACTTGTCGGCCTTCCTCAATGCCATCGGCCTTGCCCTCGCGATAGCCGTACTCCACGCCGGCTTCGTGGCCACTGCGAAAACCATCGGCCTGTCCGTGCAACCAGGAAAACCGATGCTGCGCGCGCAAGCGCGTCAGGCCATGGCCAAACAAGCGGGCGGCAAGACGTTTGAGCAGCGGCATATCGGCCAATGGGCGCAGTTCTGGGGGCAGTTCAGGCTTGTGTTGCGGCACGCGGACTCCTGCGATGAGCTGGGTTTTGACAAGGGCGTCATGGTCGCCGGAATTGGCCCTCAGTTCCACCAAATTGCTTTACGGTCATGCAGTTAGGCGATGAAGTGAACGTTATAACGCTGGAAACCAATCTAATCCTCCGATAGGAATCAGGCATTTTTTACGCTTTTTATCGATCAAAGGCTATTGGATCATACGCGCCATCAACAGGAGACGATCATGCTTGAACTTCGACCTTTCAACTCCCTGGGCGGCGCCCACCACGGCTGGCTTGACGCCCATCACCACTTTTCATTCGCCGAATACCACGACCCCAAGCGCATGCACTGGGGCAACCTGCGGGTGTGGAACGACGACATTATCGCCCCCGGCACCGGCTTCCCGCAGCACCCGCATCGCGACATGGAGATCATTACCTATGTGCGTGAAGGCGCCATCAGCCACGCCGACAACCTGGGCAACAAGGGCCGCACCGAGGCCGGTGATGTGCAGGTAATGAGCGCGGGCACGGGGATCGCCCACAGCGAGTACAACCTGGAAGCCACGTCGAGCAAGATCTTCCAGATCTGGATCATCCCGAACGAAGCCGGCCTGCCACCCTCCTGGGGCGCCAAGCCGTTTCCGAAAGGTGATCGCGAAGGGTTTGTGACCCTGGCCAGTGGCAAAGCCGGTGATAGCGAGAGCTTGCGCATTCGTGCAGATGCCCGCCTGGTAGCGGCGAACCTGAAAGCCGGGGAAAGTGCGGAATACCGCTTGGACAACGGGCGTCGTGCTTACCTGGTACCGGCTACCGGAGTGATCGAAGTCAATGGCCTGCGCGCACAAGCTCGAGACGGTGTGGCGGTTGAGGATGAGCAGGTGTTGCGGGTAACGGCGGTTGAAGACAGCGAGATCGTGCTGGTCGATCTGGCCTGATCCAACGCTTTGGCCCAATAAACTATGGGAGAGGCTTGCCCTAATGCCAGTCAGTTAAGCGTACATCGCCTCCTGTAGGAGCGAGCTTGCTCGCGAAAAACGTCAACGATAACGCGTGATTCCTGAATGAACGCGGCGCCTGTGAGTTTTTCGCGAGCAAGCTCGCTCCTACAAAAAGCGTTAACTGACTGGCATTAAGGCTTGCCCCCTCCCATATTGGTTTTGCGGTGTTATTCCGAGATGGCGCCGTCTACCAGCACCTGTGCCTCTTCCACCAGTTGCTTGAGGTGGTCTTCGCCAATGAAGCTCTCGGCGTAGATCTTGTAGATGTCCTCGGTACCCGATGGCCGTGCGGCGAACCAGCCGTTTTCGGTCATCACTTTCAGACCGCCAATCGCCTGGTTATTGCCCGGCGCATGGCTGAGGATCTGCTGGATACTTTCGCCAGCCAGCTCAGTGGAGGTCACCTGCTCTGGCGACAGCTTGCCCAACAGGGCTTTCTGCGCCGGGGTGGCCTTAGCGTCGACACGAATGGCGAACGGCTCGCCCAAGGCATCGGTGAGGCCACGGTAGATCTGGCTCGGGTCCTGGCCTTTGCGCGAGGTCATTTCCGCTGCCAGCAATGCCGGGATCAGGCCATCCTTGTCGGTGCTCCACACGGTGCCATCCTTGCGCAGGAACGAGGCACCCGCGCTTTCTTCCCCGCCAAAGCCCAATGAGCCTTCGAACAGGCCGTCGGCGAACCACTTGAAGCCCACCGGCACCTCATAGAGGCGACGGCCGATGCGTGCGGCCACGCGATCGATCAGGCCGCTGCTGACCACGGTCTTGCCTACAGCCGCATCGGCGCGCCAGTCAGGACGGTTCTGGAACAGGTAGTCGATGGACACCGCGAGGTAGTTGTTCGGCGCCAACAGGCCGCCGGACGGGGTCACGATGCCGTGGCGGTCGTGGTCCGGGTCGCAGGCGAAGGCCACGTCGAAGCGTTCCTTGAGGCCGATCAGGCCTTGCATGGCGTAGCTGGAGGACGGATCCATGCGGATCTGGCCGTCCCAGTCGACGCTCATGAAGCGGAACGTGGCATCGACTTCGGTGTTCACCACCTCCAGGTTCAGGCGGTAGTGCTCGGCAATCGCCGACCAGTAGCGCACCCCTGCTCCGCCCAGCGGATCCACGCCCAGGCGCAGGTCGGCGCTGCGGATGGCGTCCATGTCGATCACGTTGATCAGGTCGGCCACGTAGCTGTTGAGGTAGTCATGGCGATGGGTCGTGTCGGCCTTGAGCGCCTGCGCATGGGTGATGCGCTTGACCCCAGCGAGCTTATTGGCCAGCAGCTCGTTGGCCTTGGCTTCGATCCACTTGGTGACGTGGGTGTCGGCCGGACCACCGTTGGGCGGGTTGTACTTGTAGCCACCACTTTGCGGCGGGTTGTGAGACGGCGTGATAACGATGCCGTCAGCCAGGCCGCTGGTGCGGCCACGGTTGTAGCAGATGATCGCGTGGGAAATCGCCGGCGTCGGCGTGTATTCATCGCCTTCGGCCAGCATCACGTGCACACCATTGGCGGCCAGCACTTCCAGCGCGCTTGCACCGGCTGGGGTCGACAGCGCATGGGTATCCAGGCCGACAAACAGCGGGCCGTTGATGCCCTGGGCTTCGCGATACAGGCAGATGGCCTGGCTGATGGCGAGCACATGCCATTCGTTGAAGCTCAGTTCGAAGGAGCTGCCACGGTGCCCGGAAGTGCCAAAGGCCACACGCTGGGTGGAGATCGCTGCATCAGGCTGTCCGGTGTAATAGGCCGTGACCAGTCGCGGGATATCCACCAGCAACTGGGCCGGCGCCGGCTTGCCCGCAAAAGGACTGATTGTCATGCATAAACCTCGGAAAGAAGAATTTGGAAAAAATGGCAGTTTACTGAGACTTGGACTACTGCGCGACGGTATCGATCCTACATCTTTAAGAGAAACTTCACCCAGTCTGCGCCTGTCGCAACGCATCACTCAATGCTTCCAGGGCAATATCCAGATTGGGTTGCCCGTGGAAGGTATGACTCAAGCGCAGGTTCTGCTGGTGCAGGCCACTGACGCTGAACAGCTCGCCGGGGGCGATCACCACCTGTCGTGCGAGCAGACGCTGAAAGGCCTGGCGCATATCCACCGTAAGGGTGGAGGCCAGCCAGAACGCGGCGCCGGCGGTCGGCATCCGATAGGTCACCTGGTCGCCCAAATGCTGTTCCAGGCGCTGACTCATGTGCGCCGCCTGTTCGCTCAAGCGCTGGCGCAGCGAGCCCAGGTGCAGGTCAATCCGCCCGCTTTGGTACAAACGGGCGATTGCGCGCTGGCGGATCGAAGATAAGCGGAATGAGCGCAGCAGGAACTGGCGCTGCAATTCGTTGCTCATACGCCGGGACAGCAGATACCCGTAGGGGGCTTCCGAGCCGAGTATTTTCTCGAAGGAGGAAAACACAATCAGCCGCTCAGGGTTCACCAGTTCGCGCAACGGGGTGTGCGTGGCGTCGAAACCCAGCTCACCAAACGTGTCGTTTTCAACCAGCCAGCAACCGTGCTGGCCCAGCAGACTGGCTACCTCCAGACGTTCGTCGATTGACATGGCCATCCCCGAGGGCAGGCTTACCTTCGACGAGAGCAACACCAGTTGCACCGATTCATCGCGCAACAGCCTGCCCAGCGCCGCTAGATCCAGGCTGCCCTCCGGCGTCCAAGGCAGCTCGACGACGCGCACCCCGGCGTCCTGCAACAGACGCAGGATCAGCCAATCGCAGGGCGACTCGACAATCACGGTGGTGCCGCGCAGGCCCAGCACCTCGATCAGAATGTCCAGCACGCCACGCAGGTCGGCACCGATATACACGTCGTCGGCATGCCAGCAGCGCGTGGGTGACGAGGTATAGCGTGCGGCCAGCGCTGCGCGCAGCTCCCACACGCCGCAGGGCTGGGACCAGGGCTGCAGATGCGACGGGTACTGGCGCACCAACTCCCGTTCCAGTCGCAGCAGCGTTGCGTCCAACGCGCCCGGCAATGCCGGCTCATCACCGCTGAGCACCACCATGCCGGGGCGCCGGGCCGCCGCGTAGAGGCGGTCAAGCAGATCCCCTCCGGCCCACGCCAGCGGATTGGCCGACATCGGCCAGGCGTAATAACCGGATTTGGCCACCGAATAGACCCTGCCCTCCTTCTCCAGCAGCGCGTAGGCATATTGGATGGTCGAAATCGACACGTTCAGGCGCCCGGCCAACTGCCGCAATGACGGCAGTTTTACCCGGGTGTCGGTACTGACTTCGTTGATCAGACTGATCATGTAGCGATAGACCGCCTGATACGCGAAATCCGCCTGACGCTCGCCGCGCAGTGTCATCGCCCGAACAATGGCACGGCCTGAGCGGCGCCCTGGGCCGCACTGACGTGACGCCCGCCGTTCGCCCTGACCGGCGGCCGCTTGCGATACAGGTGCTGTAACAAGGGCAGCGGCAGGCCGCTGGTGTCCGTTATCCACTGCTGCAGCATCTCGGCACAGGCGCTGCCTTGCAGGACCTTGTGCAACTCAGGCAACGCCACCAGCATGCCCGGATGACACTGGCGCAAATAGCTTTCCAGCCGCTCACCGTGATGCAGAAATGGCGAGAACAACAGGCAGACCAGTTGGGTTTCATCCAGGCCGAAAAACTGCTGGGCGTAAGTACTGGCGAGCATACGCCCTTCGCGGGTCCCGGCCTGGATAAGCAAATCCTCAGGCATGTGCAGGCGCCGCAGGTACCCATCGGCCTGCTGGGTAAAACCGTCGACGCCATCTTCATAATCCAGCTCACGCAGGCATTCGGCCTGCAGGCCACGCAAATGAGCCATCAGCAGCGGATTGGAATAGGTCGGTTGGCTGAAGTGAAAGCCCAGTGGATCGGGCTTGTAGGCCATGAACTCGGTCAGCAAGGAGGTCGACGCCAGGTCGACATCTTCCAGCAGGTCGGCAATGCCGATGTAGGCCAAGTGACGATGCCCCACCTGGCTGGGATTATCGCTGGCCGCGTAGTGCTCACCGAACACATCACGGTAGTAACCCGTGCTCAACTCGTCCAGGCGCGAGAACAACGCGTTGAGCGACAGCGGATGGCCCTTGGGCACACGGATGCCGACGCTCTGGGCGGTTTTCTTGAGCCAGGCAAGAAACTGACTTTGCTTGCGCGGGGAATCACCGCTGACCAACGCATGGACGCCGCCGTTGCAGGTGGTGACGCGCTGGTAAAAATCCCCGACCGCCAGGTAGGTGTCGTTGCACAGCGTGGCGCGGCAGTCCCCGGCGCTCTGGTGGCCTACCATCACCCTATTGCGCTGGCTGATCTCTCGCCCCACCGCCGAGGCCGGGCGCAGGTGATTGAAGGGTTGTACTTCGTGATTTTCCACCATCAGCAATTCGACGCGCGGGTCGTCGTGCAGAAACAGCCTGCCGTAGCCACGATTGAGCGTGTCGAAATGGCCCTCGGTCATGCCTGCATGCCGTAACGTCGCGACCCTCAGGTTAAAGGTGCGCGGCGCTCGACCGGCAATGGTCAGTTGAGCCGCCCGCAGCAGCGCCAGGGTATAGCTGCTGACTTCACCGCCACCGTGGGCCACCAGCACCTTGAAATCCCCCACCTGCTCCATTCCGCCCGCGGCGACAACAATTCGCTGGACCAGCAACTGGAGGGCTGTACGTCCAGCACGATTAAAGTGCCCGATCAAGCGCTGCAGAACTTGCTGGTAGACATGATTCATAGCCTGTTCGTGAATAGTGCTCATAGTTCTACTACCCGAGTTGAAATATCAGTTTCAAGCAACTGCTGACAGTGTTTGCTTGACCTATTTTGCGTGTAGGAAAATCGCGCATCGCAGTGTGCGTCGATGATTAAACACTAGCACCGCGCAACAACACGACATGGATCTACCGGAAGAACACCCTCACCCTAAACAAGCGCGCAACCCAATGAAAACATTGGATAATCCATTTGAAATGCGCACCCTAGGACTCTTCCGACAAGTTCCTACGGCCTTTTAATCGGCCTATTAAAGAAGTGTCCGACAAATAGACTCAAACAATTTTTCCATTTGCTGCGCAGGTACGTTTTATGAAAGCACCTGCCCTCCTGAGCCCGCAGGTAGACCGCATCGCTAGTTCGAATAACTATGTGCCGCCGCGTCAGAGATTCAATCATTGCTCAATCCTTGAGATGAAAGTGAAGGGGCAATTATCAGTGCTGGAATAATGATTAATAGATACAGAAGCCGGCCGAAAACCAGTTCAGATCAACGGCTGATGCCGCGCAAATAGCGCAGATACGACGACGCCGCGCTGGTATTCAGCGCGGCGTCAGGGAGAAAGGGCCGGATTTGGGGGCGCAAGTGCCATTCAGGCACGTTCTGTGGCGGGCGGGTTAAGCCCTGTCAAATGGCGCATTTGCCCCATTCACTCGGGACCTGGAGTATTCATTTACGAATACTCCTACAGCTCAAACAGCCGCAACCTGCAACGCAACCCGCTCGCGGCAAGGGCATTCGTCCATATAACGGTGAGCTTCGACAAACTGATTGAACGGAAACACCGTGGTTTTCAGGGGAACGAGTACACGATCAGCGGTCAGTTGGTTGATATCACGCAACGCACGCTGCAAGGCCACCTGATCCTGGATGATGCCCAGCTCCGGTTTGCCGGTGAAGTTACCAATGCAGTGCACAAAGAACTGAATGTTCTTCTGAAACGCCGCACACGCCGGGAACGGTGTCTGGTTACCGCCTTGCAAGCCATACAGCACCAGGCTGCCACGGGGCGCCAGCACATCACCGAGCAACGACATCTGCGGGCCGCCCAAACCATCGAACACCACGTCAACGCCACGGTTGTCGGTGAACTTGTTGATTTGCATCAGCAGGTCCTGTTCTTCGGTAACGATCACCTTCTCTGCCCCGAGGGACAGCAGGTATTCGCGCTCTGCACCGTCCTTGGTGGCGGCAATCACTCGCACACCCAGGGCCTTGCCCAACTGCACAAACGACGGGCCGGCGCAGTGACTGGCGTCGGTCACCAGGGCAAACTGCCCAGGCTTGACCCGGGCCAGGTCCACATACGCAAAGTAGGCAATCAGCAGCGGCGTGTAGTGCACGCTGGCTTCGATCGGGCTCAAGACGTCCGGGTAGCGGGTCAGGGCCGAACGGGGCAGGACGATCTGTTCGCCATACACCGGGTAATCATTGGGGCTCTCGGCCGGAAAACTGGCCACTTTATCGCCCACTGCCAAATCATCCACGCCGTCGCCCAGCGCGACAACCACACCAGCCATCTCATGGCCAAGGCCGGATGGAAGACGTGCGTGGGAAGACGCCAGGTTCTGGCGCCACAAAATGTCATACCAACTGATGCCAATGGCCTCGACACGCACCTGCACTTCGCCCGGTGCGGGCTGCGCGGCCGCATGCTCTTCGCATTTGAGCACCTCGGCCGGACCAAACTTGTGAAAACGGATCGTGCGGGACATCGCAAACCTCGTCAAAGTAACCTCTAATGCCATGAACTTTATCTGGGCTTTGCAGGTAAGGCCATCGGTCGCCATTAATAGTCGACATGCCTGTCATTGATTCCACTACTGAGGAATAGACCTCAAACATCGTAGGAAAACTCAATTAGCCGGTGCAGAGTACCAGCCTTTCCCCGTAAGATTCATGCCGGTCACGCTTCTAAATGGAACCCAAGGGCTCTTATGTGACTGCTCTCGTCAAGTTTGCAGACTCTTCCAGGACACAAGATGAACCGTAACGACCTGCGTCGTGTCGACCTTAACCTCTTGATCGTATTCGAAACCTTGATGCATGAGCGCAGTGTGACCCGTGCCGCCGAGAAATTGTTCCTCGGCCAACCGGCCATCAGCGCGGCGTTGTCGCGCCTGCGAGGGCTGTTCGACGACCCGCTGTTCGTGCGCACCGGGCGCAGCATGGAGCCGTCGGCCCGCGCCGTGGAAATCTTCGCCCTGCTCTCGCCGGCCCTGGACTCGATTTCTACCGCCGTCAGCCGCGCCGCTGAGTTCGACCCTGCCACCAGTACCGCGGTATTCCGCATCGGCCTGTCCGACGACGTCGAATTCGCCCTGCTGCCCCAACTGCTCAAACGCCTGCGCGCCGAAGCCCCCGGCATCGTGCTGGTGGTGCGCCGCGTCAACTACATCCTGATGCCCGGCCTGCTGGCCTCCGGTGAAATCTCCATCGGCGTCAGCTACACCGCCGACCTGCCGGCCAACGCCAAACGCAAAGTACTGCGCCGCAGCCTGCCGAAACTGCTGCGCGCCGACAGCGTGCCGGGCGCCCTGAGCCTCGACGACTTCTGCGCCCGCCCCCACGCACTGGTGTCGTTCGCCGGCGACTTGAGCGGGTTTATCGATGAAGAGCTGGAGAAGCTCAATCGCAAGCGCCATGTGGTACTGGCCGTGCCGCAGTTCAACGGGCTGGGCACCCTGCTTTCCGGCACCGACATCGTCGCCATCGTCCCCGACTATGCCGCCGAAGCACTGACGGCCGCAGGTGGTTTGCGCGCGGAAGAACCACCGTTACCGGTGCGCTCGTTCGAGCTGCATATGGCTTGGCGGGGGTCTCAGGACAATGATCCGGGAGAGCGGTGGTTGCGGTCGCGGATTCAGATGTTTTTTGGGGACCCTGAGAGTCTTTAGATGTCGTTGGGCAGGCTGTTGAGCTGATCATTTTTGCCTTTCCATAAACCATGGAGCTCCATTTACTTCCAGTGGCTTGCTACATTGGGGGCATATCTGAGGGCATGCTTTGAATGGTTTGAAAAGGATGCCCCCAGCCTAATGCCCATTCAGAAAGTCACGGCGTATGCCTGCCCCATTGAGCTGACTCTGGCGCCATGATGAGATTGGATAACCACCTATCTTTCAACTGACCGGCGGCGACGGATATCCCTGATAGACGTAAGAGAAACGCCATACTGAGCGCTGAGTGGCACTTCAGCGAGCAACTGATCGGGCGGCAGTTGCAACGTCAGGATCTGTTGCTTCAGCCGTTCGTAGAGACCTTGCTCGCTCTTCACGGCAACTCCGTCGGTTGCTTCCCAGCTCGCCCCACCCCTTTACAGCCTCGAAATTGCCCCAGTCCCCGCGACTGGGGCGATAAGGCCGTCACGCCCTCTGCAGCACTCAGGAGGCGTCGATCCAGATGGTTTTTATCTCGGTGTATTGGTCGTGCGCCCAGATGGATTTGTCCCGCCCACCGAACCCCGACTCCTTGTAACCACCGAAGGGCGTAGACGCATCCCCCTCTCCAAAACAGTTGACGGTCACAATGCCGGCGCGGATGCCGCGTGAGAGCTTCAGCGCATTACGCAGGTTGCCGGTATACGCCGACGCTGCCAAACCATAGGCCGTATCGTTGGCCAGTTTGATGGCTTCATCAAGGGTATTGAAGGTGGTGACACTCAGCACAGGGCCGAAAATTTCCTCTTGGAACAGGCGACTGCTACGCCCTACTCCGTCCAGGATGGTCGGCTCTACGAAGATATTGTCAACAGTATTGCCGCCCGCCAGAACAGTCAGCTTTTCGTCCTTGGCATGCTCGATGTAGGACCGCACTTTCTCAAAATGCGCTTTGCTGACCATTGAACCCAAGCGGTTGTCCGGGTCAAGTGGGTCGCCCATTTTCCAGTCTTTGAGGTGCACCTGAATACGCTCAAGCAACGCTTCCTTGATATCGGTATGAACGAGCAGGCGCGAAGACGCCGAGCAGTTTTCGCCCATGTTCCAAAAGGCACCGTTCACCACATGCTGCGCGACTTGGTCAATATCCTCGGCATCATTCATCACCACCGCTGGGTTTTTGCCGCCACATTCCAGCACGATGCGCTTGAGGTTGGATTCACTGGAGTACTTGAGGAAAATCCGGCCCGTATCGGTCGAGCCGGTAAAGCTGACCATGGCCACGTCACCATGCCGGCCCAACGGTTCACCTGCCTCCTTGCCGCCACCAGGCACCACATTGAACACGCCGGCGGGAACACCGGCCTGATACGCCAGCTCAGCGACACGCAGCGCGCTCAGCGAGGTTTCCTTTGCTGGCTTGACCACGATCGAGCAACCTGCGGCCAACGACGGACCGATTTTCCAGGCGAGCATCAGCAGCGGAAAATTCCACGGCAGCACCAGACCCACTACGCCGATGGGCTCGCGTACCACCATAGTCACAGCGCCCGAACCCACCGGCGCGGTAGCGTCGTAGATTTTGTCGATCAGTTCGGCGTGCCAACGCAGCGTGTGGATTGTCTCTGGCACATCAACGTTCTGGCACTCGCGGATGGGTTTGCCGCTGTCCAGGCTTTCAAGTACCGCCAGTTCGTGCGAGTTGTCTTCCAACAACTGGGCAAAACGCAGCAGCACGCTTTTACGTACAGCAGGTGAAAGACCCTGCCAGCGTGCATCCTCAAACGCTGCCTTGGCAGCCGCCACCGCCACGTCTACGTCCTCGGCATCACAGGCCGAAATCTCGGCCAGTACGTCACCGGTGGCCGGGTTGGTGGTGGTGAACGTACGGCCTGATTTCGCGCTGCGAAACTGGCCGTCAATGAACGCCTGAGTGCGAAACTCAAGCTTGCCGGCCAGTTCGCGGTAGGCTTCTTTACTCAGCAAATCGGCCATTTCAAGCACCTCCCACAATGTGCGCAACGTTTTGTTTAAGCGTTTGGATCACCGCCTTCAGCGCCTGCTTCTCGGATTCTTCCAACGCTTGCAATGGCGCGCGGACACCACCGGCACGCAAGCCAATCAGCTCACTGCCATGCTTGATCGACTGCACAAACTTGCCGCCTTCAAGAAAGTCCATCAACGGCAGCAGGGCCGACATGATGCGGCGGCCTTTGTCGAAGTCCTTTTCAATCACGCAGGCCTCATACAGCGCAACGTGTTCGCGAGGAATGAAATTGGAGCCGGCGCATACCCAGCTGCGAGCGCCCCAGGCGAAGAACTCCAGGGCTTGATCATCCCAACCGCACGAGATCTGGATCGAAGGATGGGCGCAGGCCAGGCGATGCAGGCGATTCATTTCCCCGGAGCTTTCTTTGATTGCTTCAATGTTCTTGCACTGCGCAATCGCTTCGAAGAACTCATCCTCCATCGCCACCCCCATACGCGCCGGGTAGTTGTAGAGCATGATGGGGAGGCCTGCTGCCTTGTCTACCGCCAGCACATGGGCGGCGATTTCTTTTTGGGTGGGCAAGGCATAAGGCGGCGAACCCACCAGGATCGCATCTGCCTTGATCGCTTTCGCTTGCTCAGCGAAATACACCGAATCCTCGGTTCTGATCCCGCCGGTGCCGACAACCAGAGGCAGACGACCTTGCAGGACACTCTTCGCACGTTCAGCCACCGCCAGACGCTCAGCAGGCGTATGAGCGTAATACTCGCCCGTGGAGCCGCCGATAATGATGCCGTGAACCTTGGACTCGACCAGGTATTCAAGCACTTCATCAAAGGCCGAATAATCAACTTGACCATCCGAAGAGAGCGGAGTTATCGCGGGGGTAAAAATGCCGTCAAAGTTCATGCTGTTTTCTCCAGTAATTCCAAGGGTTGATCCAGGGGTTGCTAATTCAACGAGGCGGCTTGTTGCAGGTTGAGTGACCGCGTTTCAGGCGCCATCACCCAAGACAACACGAGCCCCACCAACGAAATGGCGGCGGCGACATACAGGGTCTCGGCGACCCCTAACTTGTTCAATGAAATAGGCACCAAGTAAGTGCCCGCGGCGGCCCCGATGCGTGAGAGCGACGTGCCTACGCCGACCGCAAATGCGCGAATTTCTGTGGGAAACAGTTCATTGGGATAAACCAGTGTGAGCACTTGTGCGCCGCCGATAAACAGGGCGTAAACGACGAAAAAGAACAGCACCAGAAGGCTAGGGCCCGCATGGCCGATGGCCAGACCCAACAACGCCAAGCCTGAACACAGGAAACTGTAAATAAGCAGATTTCGCCGACCGATCGAATTGATTATCCGGGTGGAGATAATGCAGCCGATGACGAAGAACAATGTGATCGCAACCGAGCCCAGCGAGGCCGGATCACCGGTAATTTTCAACGCCGCCAACACCTTGGGGGCGAATGCATAAACAGCGAACAGCGGCACGACAGAACAGGTCCAGAACACCACCACAAACAACATGCGCTTACCGTAACCGGAATGCACAAGATTGAAGATCGTGATCTTTTCGCCGGCAGGTTCCTCGGGCAGATTAGCCAGCGAGAAATGCTCGCCATACACCTGCTTGATAATCGCCTCGGCCTCCGCTGTTCGCCCCTGCTTGATCAGCCAACGCGGTGATTCCGGCGTGCCCAGACGCACGATAAACAACAGGGCGCCGATGACTGCGGCGCTGGCCAGTACCAGTCGCCAGGCATCCGAACCCAATGCATTGAACATGACTTCGCCGACGATGTAGGCGGTCGCGGCACCAGCGAACCAGAGGATGGTCAGCATCGCCAATCGTGGGCCACGGAATTTTTTGGGAAGGAATTCGACGAGTAACGATGTTGCCACTGGGTATTCGATACCAACGGCAATACCCAACAACAACCGCAGGAAAAATATAACGATGGCCGACTCGGCCCAATATTGCGCCAGGGACGCGACGATGAATAAGGTAGGCCCCGCAAACAAGAGACGTTTGCGCCCCATGACATCGGTCAACCAACCGCCCAGAAAGCCACCGAAAAAAATCCCGATCAATGCGGAGGCGGCAATCATGCCCTCCCAGAAATCATCCAGCGCCAGGGACTTTGACATATGTATCAGCGCGACGCCGATAATACTCAGAACGTATCCATCAACAAAGGAACCGCCTCCTGAACGAACAGTAAGTAGCCGGTGAAACCCATTCAGCGGGACGTCTTCAATTGAAACAACAGCGCTCTTCATTTCTTGTCCTTATCCTTAGTGCTTGCAATAGCCAGCTAAAGTGACCTCAGCTTTCTCGACCGGCGCGGTACTGCCCCCATTTAAGATTTGCGTTGACACCCCACGAGAGAAACGGCTGCGGCGGGTTACTGTTCGGCCCGGGTGCGTTCAATAGAAAGTCGATCCGTTCATCACGTTGGCCCGCGAGCCACTCGGCAAGCAGTTGCCCTGTCACTGTGCCTCGGGTCACGCCTAGGCCATTGCAACCCAACGCCCCATAAACGTTGGGGGCCAACTCACCAAAGAAACCGTTGTGGTTTCGAGTCATGGCCAATGCACCGCCCCAGGTGTATTCGAAATTGACGTTGGGCAACATGGGAAAGCGTTTATCAAACGAGGCTTTATGACGGCGTATGAATCGCTCGTTATATCGACTGTCGCTGCGGCCGTCGGGGTTAAAGCTAAAACTGTTTCTGATCAGTAAGCGATTATCCGGCGTACGCCTGACGGTGGTCCCAAATGGATCAGCTGGGATCGCGCCCCAGTACGGTTTGCCACCGAGTTGTGCCTGCTCTTCTGACGTCAATTGCCGCGTGATACTGCCGTAGGTATAGATAGGCAACATCCGGCCCTTGAGGAAACCAAAGCGCATGCCAAATGAGTTGTTCGCGAGGATCAGCTTGTCGGCGGTGATACTTCCATTGGCATGTTTCAGTACGGTTTTCGCACCGTACTCAACTTCGAGAATCGGCGTACGCTCATACAACGTCACGTTGGCTGGCAGATGGTCAGCGAGCCCCTTGACCAGTGCCGATGGCTGAAGCAGAACGGCACCTGGCGTATATAAAGCTTTGCGGTAGAAGTGCGTACCCAGGTGATGAGGCAGCTCATCTTGCTCAATCATTTGATAAGGCTGATCCAACTTATCCAGCCCACGCCGATAGGCTTCGAGTACCGCGATGCCGCGGTCCTCCACGGCCGCCTGATACTTGCCGCAGGCCTTCATCTGACAGTCGATGCCATGTTGATCGACCAAGTCGCGCAGAATGGATTGCCCCGCCAGATTGAGCTTCAGGCTGGTCCTCGCGAGGGTGATGTCGCCGATGTAATCCTCTGCCCCAATATCATGGGGCAGATCGATAGCGAACCCGGCATTCCTGCCGGAAGGCCCCAGGCCGACCTCCTGAGCCTCAACCAGCACGATCTCGTCATTCGGAAAACTCAACGCCAGTTGCCGTGCTGCCGCCAACCCGGTAAAGCCCGCACCAATAATCACCCAACGGGCAGTACTGTGCCCCTGGTGGGCGGGATTAGGCTTACGCGGGAGGCTTAAATGAAACCAGCCACAGCTATTATCGTCGGCGGGTAACGAGGTAACTTTCATAATAGTAGGCCGTTAAGTTGAATGCATTACCGGGTCCAACACAACACCATGCGCAGGACGAAATAAACTGAGTAACTAACCGACGACACAGCGGCAAAACGCGTTTCAAAAACCTGCCGCAATTGCATAGCGTTCCGAATTGCTAAAGTCGCTGGAATAGTAGTTATCCCGGAACGTCATGGGCGGCAGGCCGAACAAATCCTTGAAGCGCTTATAAAAGTGCGGATAGCTGACAAAACCGGTAGCGAGTGCCACGTCCGTCAACGAGCGATTACTTTGAATAATCAGTTGGCGGGCGCGGGTAAGTCGCAGTTCCAGGTAGTAGCGGTTGGGCGCCGCGTTTAAATAGCGCGCAAATCTGCGCTCAAGCTGTCTACGCGAAACCCCCACGTGGCTGGCGATCTCATCGATTTCCATGGGTTCTTCAATGTGGTTTTCCATCAGGGAGACCGCAACGTTCAGAGGGCGAGGTACCGGTTTAACCAGGCTGACATCACCTAGGGTTACAGTATTGAATTGAGGCTTTTTGGGTTGATGTACACGTTTGATTTCATCCACCAGATCAGCATCGCGCTGTGAGCTGAGGTCCTGCATGATTGCCAGGATCATATCCAGCGCGGATGAAGCACCAGCGCACGTCGCGCGCCGCTGGGTAAAGGTGTATTCGGACTCCCCCGTTTTCACTTGGGGGTAATACTCGTTTATCAACGCACAACTATCGGCATGACAGGCGCAATCCTGGTCATCGAGCAAGCCCGCATCGGCCAGGTAAAACGCAGCATTCCATACACCAGCGACGATGCCCTTCCCCCCTGCCGCCTTTTTCAATGCGCGGCGAATGGTGGGGTTGCTGGACAGCCTTACCCGCTGGCCACCGATAACCACAAGTGCATCGTGATTGATTTTTTCAACGTTCAAACGTTCCGACGACAACGGTATGCCGATATCACTTTCAACCAGTCCGCCCAAGAGCGAATACGTCGATACTTTGTAGACGGTATTACTGTTGATCAGATTGCCGGTCGCCAGCGCGTCCATCGCTGTTGAGAGTGCGGTTAATGAAAAGTGGTCGAGCAAAATGAATGCCACCCGTACAACTTTTTCATGACCCACCGAGTCGGTAGTTTGCCGAAATCCAATATTCTGGAACTTCAACGAGCTTTGGAAGGTATCCATTATCTTCGCCACCTGATCACTTTATTACGTAAAACAAACGCAGCCGGTCCCGCGTACGGCCAGCTCAATCGAGCTGGCAGCACTTTCCTTGCTGTTTTCTATTGCTTGGCTGCGGCGCGCGCGTCACTCAACCAACCATCGTATTGCGCCTGGTGAGCCTTGATCCATTCGGCCGCATGGCGCTTGATGTCAGCGAGTGATTTCTCACCCTTTTGCATGCGCAGGTTCTGGGCACTTTCGTCGTCCGTGGTGATAGTGACTTCCGACAGAAACTTGCGAGCCACCGGGTTCTTCTCGGCAAACTCTTTGTTCATCACAGCGTTAACGGTATCCACCGGGAAACCGAGATTTTTGCCCTGATAAAAGGTGTCTTTACTGTCTTGGCCATCAGGCAACGAGGTGAACGGAACCGGCAGCCATACGACGTCGCGCCCTTCCACCAGCACGCTGGAGATCCATTGCGGCACCCAAGTGAAATACAACACGGGTTTGCCCTGCTGGAACCTGGCGATAGTGTCTGCCATCAGCGCGAAGTAAGAACCCCGGTTGTCCACGACGGTTGGGCTCAGGCCATAGGCTTTCATGTGGTATTCAACCATCACTTCGCAGCCCCAACCGGGGTTGCAGCCTGTCATGTCTGCCTTGCCATCGCCATTGGCGTCGAACAGCTTGGCGATCTCCGGCTTCTTCAAATCCGAGAGATCCTTGATGTTGTATGCGTCGGCTGTTTTCTTATCGATCATGTAGCCCTGCAGCACGCCCTTCATGACCTGGCCAACTTTCACCATGGTGTCGTCGCCGCCGCCTTTCTTATAAAAGGCAGCGTGCAGGTTCTCCCACTCATGCACGGTGAAATCCGCATCGCCATAGGAGAGCGCCAGGAACATCGCGGGATAATCAACTTCCTTTGGGGCCTTCACGTCATAGCCAAGGTCTTTCAAGCCTGCAATCGCCACCTCACCACGAAAACGCTCTTCAGCGATAGTCGGGAAAATAGGCGTGATGGAAACACCGTCACCCGGTTTGTTTGCATCAGCGGCGTACGCTGCCGAACATGCAGTTGCACCCAACATGGACGCTATCAGCGTCGCGACGACGGTTTGCTTGAGATTTGCAAGTTTCATATTTCACCACGCTTGAATTTATAGTAGGTGAGCAGGTGTGCTTAGTTAGTCACTGGGTGTGCTACGTTCTTTTTCTTCTTGAATTTCATCACTAGGCCAACCGGCCCGGTTTCGTACCAACGCTGGCCGGTTGCCAGATCACTGCTGCGCTCACCCATCGCTTGGGTCAAACGATCGAGGAAGACAGCTAGGAGTACCAGGCCGGCACCGCCGACGCTGGCCAGCCCCATGTCCAGGCGGCCGATGCCGCTCAATACCATCAGCCCAAGCCCGCCAACGGATATCATCGAAGCAACGACGACCATCGAAAGTGAAAGCATAAGTGTCTGGTTCAATCCGGCCATCATGGTCGGCGCCGCAAGGGGCAGTTGGACCTTCAACAGCATCTGGGTGGCGGTGCAGCCAAACGCACGTGCGGCTTCGACCTTATCGGCGGGTACTTGGCGAATGCCCAAGTTGGTCAGGCGCACCAAGGGCGCAACCGAGAAAATAATCGTCACGATGACGCCTGGAACGTTACCGATGCCAAACAACATCACCACAGGCACCAGGTAAACGAAAGCGGGCAATGTCTGCATCGCGTCCAACACCGGACGCACGATCACTTCCATTCGGTCGCTTCGGGCACAGAGGATGCCCAGGGGAATACCAATAACCGCACAGAAGAGTAATGAAGTCAGGACCAAAGCGAGAGTCACCATGGCATCGGCCCATACACCGATCAAGCCTAGTCCGGTCAATGTAGCGATACTGAAAATTGCGATTCGTTTACCGCCGATCTGCCAACTGATCAATCCGGCGATAAGAATGAATACTGTGGGGGGCACGGAAAGCAGGCCCCACTGAACACCATCAAGCACTTGGTCAACCGGCCATCGAATCGAGCGAAAGACTTCCCGAAAGTTATGTACCAGATAAGTCAGCGTCGCTTCAACCCAAGCGCCCAATGGAACAGTGAAACTTTGGAACGGGTCCAAATAATTAAAGTCCGACATGATACTTCCTCGCCCTCAGAACTTGAGACTGCTCTGATTATTCAAATTAACTATTATTCAGGCAGCTCAGAAGATGGCCTTGGGAAATCGAGCCCTTATACAGGCCAACTTCATCCACCACCGGCATAGGCGTTGCGGAGGCCGCGACGATATGCAGAATCTCTCTGAGCGAAGCTTCTGCTTTTAGGGGGGTGTGACGACCAGGCTCATAGGTGATGCTGGTGTCCTGTTGAGCGATATCGCCCGCTTTCAGGATTCGACTGGTGTCGAATCCATTAAAGAAATCGCGCACGTATTTATTGATGGGGTTGCACAGTAACTCGCGCGGTGTACCAATTTGCACCACCCGACCGCCTTCCATGATTGCGATGCGGTGGCCGATCCGTACGGCCTCTTCAATGTCGTGGGAAATGAAGATGATGGTGCGGTTCTGCTCGGCCTGAAGCTTAATCAATTCGCCCTGCATCTCGCTACGAATCATCGGGTCGAGGGCCGAAAACGCCTCGTCCATCAACAGGATCGCCGGGTCATTGGCCAGGGCTCGGGCGAGGCCGACGCGCTGTTGCATGCCGCCGGAGAGTTGATGGGGAAAGCTGAACTCCTGACCAGCAAGCCCAACCTGGGCCAGCGCGCCCATGGCGCGGCAGTAGCGTTCTTTCTCGGCGACGCCGCTGATCTCCAAACCAAAGCTGACGTTGTCGATGACGCTCATGTGCGGCATCAGCGCAAAGGATTGAAAGACCATGCCCATGTCTTTCCTGCGCACTTGCAGAAGGTCTTTATCCGCCAGACCGGTGATTTCCTTACCATTCAGAAAGATCGAGCCACTGGTGGGTTCAATCAAGCGATTGAACAAGCGGACCATGGTTGACTTGCCGGAGCCCGACAGCCCCATGATGACAAAGATCTCGCCGCGGCGGACGGAGAAGTTCGCATCAAAGACGCCAATAGCTTGCCCGGTTTTTTTAAAGACCTCTTCTTTAGAGGCCCCATCAGCCAGCAACTTCATTGCAAGGTCCGGTTGAGTGCCGAATACCTTATAGACATTTTTGACGGAAATGATTTCGTCGGAATTAGTCATACCTTGCCCCTTCGTGTTCAGCACTATTCGCTTTAAGCGATGCGCAAACGATCGAAAATAGTTTTAAACGGCAGCGGGAATGAATAGAGAGTTTCACGACGGGTTTCCTTTTATTATTTTTTGGCCCCTAGGAAAGAGGGATGTTTCAAATTTAGTAGTAACCCACCGTCAATTCCAACTACATTTACAGGGACAATTGGATAACGTCGGGTTATAGATCGTCTCAAGCGGACCGTTTTCTTGCTGCGGCACACAGGAACGACCCGTAATGTCTCAAAAACGACCTGCACACCGTTTTTACCGCCTGGCTTCAGTTACTCTCGCGTCGCTTCGCTGGGGAGCGGCTGCATGAGGAGAACGTAAGGATGTCAAAGCATGTCGACCCTGACAGCATTCTGCTGAAAATGCCGTCGTTGAGGGCCGTGAAAGCGTTTGTAGCGGCTGCCAAGTACGAGAGCTTCACCCTCGGCGCCGAGGCGCTTTGTGTTTCGCAGGCGGCTATCAGCCGGCAGATTCGCGAGCTGGAGGAGTACTTGGGGGCGCAGCTTTTCAACCGCGTAGGGCGTGCTGTCGAACTGACTTCTGCCGGGGCAGTGTTCTTTGATGCCGCGCAGCTGTCATTTGTAAACATCGCCCAGGCAGCCGAGCGAATCCGCAGCAGCCAGTCCTCCAAAAAAATGCTGACCGTCTGCTGCTCTCCCGCCTTTTCCGCCCTATGGCTGTCAGACCACCTGCCCGAATTCATCAGACAAAACCCCGGCATTGAGTTGAACCTGGTCACGACGCAGAACTTCCTGACCATGGAGCCCGGGGTACAGCCGGACGTCTTCATTACCAAAATGGCCCGTGTCCGGGACGACTATAAAAGCTACCCGTTGTGCCATGACGTGATCTATCCCGTGTGCAGCCCGCAATTTTTGGAGCAACACCCGGAAATCTCGACGATCGAAGGCCTGAGAGACTCAGCCCTGCTGAACCTGAGCCCCTACGGACGATCCCAGGTAGCCGAGCACGTTGACTGGGGTGTCTGGTTTGCCTTTCAGTCGATTGACATTGATGATCGCCCGCAAGACAGCCCCCAGATTTTCAATGCCAACGACTACAACTTGCTGATCAGCATGGTGCTGACCCACCAAGGTATCGCGCTGGGTTGGAACCACCTGGTTACCCGGCTGGTAGAGCGTGGGATGTTGGTGCGGCCGATCCAGCAGCAAGTTCAGCTGCGCAACAGTTCGCACTACTTAAGCTGTCGAGAAAACGCCGAGAACGAAGATGAGCTGCGCCGGTTTCGTGAGTGGCTCCTGGCCAAGTTCCCCCGCTGACGCCGCATGCCTTAGAAGCAGAGTCGTCATTTTTGTTATCGATTGCCCTACGAAAATGTTGCTGGAACGGTGAGCCCTCTCTGGATCATCGTGCAGCGACACCATAATGATTTTCGTAAGGAATGCCCGGGATGTCACTGTTCGAATTTTGTCGCGATTTCGATCTCCAACAAGCACCCGCCCACACGCAAGCAATACTCAGAAACAGCCTGTTGGATATCGTCGGTGTGATGGCCGGTGCGGCATCCAATGACACCAGCGAGATAATGCGCAGCTATGCACGCCTCCACTACCCCGGTGGTGTGTACACCAGTCGGCTGATGTTCGATGGCCAGCGCGTCAGTATGCTTGGAGCCGCCTGGGCTGGCGGATTTTCCGCAGACAGCCTGGACGCTCACGAAGGGCACTTCAAATCCAAAGGGCACGCCGGCGCAACGGTGGTTCCGGCGTTGCTGGCCCTGGCCGACGCATTGCACCACAACGGCCAGGAGATCAGCGGGCACCAACTTCTTTCGGTGCTGTGCATTGGCTATGAAACCGCGCTGCGCGCTGGCACTGCATTGATGGCAACCTCACCCACCTACCACGCTTCTGGTGGTTTTTCCGCCATGGGGGTGGTGTGTGCTGGAGCACGATTGCTTGAGTTCGATGAGCCGACCTTTCGGCACGCATTGGGCATTGCCGAGTATTTCAGCGCACGCTGCCCAATGATGCGTGTGGTGCTGGCACCGACCATGTTGCGCGATGCACATGGAGCAGGCGCTTACGTTGGCTTGAATGCACTGTTGATGGCGCAGGCAGGCATGACCGGTGCCCCTGCGGAGATCGTGGAAGACCCAAGTGTCGCGCCGCACTGGGCGGATATAGGAAACCGCTGGGAAATCGATAGCCAGTACTTCAAACCATGGCCCGTATGCCGATGGGCACAACCCGCCTTGACGGCAATGCTTGAATTACAGCGCCAGCATCCCGAAGTGAGCGCGAGCACCCTTGAAACAATTCGCGTGGAAACGTTCTTCGAATCGATGTGCCTGCAAGGCCATACCCCACGTAACGCCGATGAAGCCCAATACGCGTTGGCGTTTCCGCTGGCAGCGCTGATTGTGCGAGGCAAGCTGGGGCCTGATGAAATCACGGGGGGCTCAATCACCGCACCCGATATTCTCTCGCTGAGTTCACGCATCGAGATTGTCGAAGCGGCGGATATTTCCGCGCGTTTCCCGGATGAAATTCTTTCCAGACTTACCCTTACCTTGAAAGACGGTACGATCATCGTCAGCCCTGTGACAGCGGCAAAAGGTGATCCGCACACCGCGATGACGGCCGCTGAGCTGGATGGAAAATTCGACCTGTTCAGTAGCAATCTTGGAGTTGAACGAAGCCTTGCGGTGAAGCACGCGATTCATTCATTGGGTCAGGCGCACTCAGCCATTACGACGCTGGAGCCTATATTTTCAAGCGTTACGCATTCCGAGGAAGCGGCTGATCGATAACCTGGAATTATTGATTGCCCCTACGAAATGTCGTTTGCGGGCGTTGCGACAGCCCCCTAGGCTGTCATCTATCTAAAAAGGCCATGAAGTTATTGCACCGCCATTAAGCAGCCAGCCGATTCCGAACTTTTAGAGCACTATAAAAGTCACCGTTAAAGGTGAGCGCTCACGTTATTTATCCTGGGAGGATAAGATGGATAATAAAGAAACCGTGTTTGACCTGATTGCCCAACGTAAACCATGGCACTCACTCCCGGGAAAGCTCTATAGCAGCGAAGGCGTCTATCGCCAGGACCTTGAGCAAATTTGGCACAAAGACTGGATCTTCGCCGGACACACGTTTGAACTGGAAAAGCCCGGTCAGTACTTCACGCTGCAAGTGGGTGACTACCCGGTGGCCGTGGTACGCGGCAAGGACGGCCAGGTGCGAGCATTTCACAATGCTTGCCGCCACCGTGGCGCCAAGATTTGTGAAGCCGACCATGGCAAAGTCGCCAAAATGGTGTGCCCTTACCACAAGTGGACCTACGAGCTGGACGGCAACCTGCTATTCGCCGGGAACATGGGGCAGGATTTCGACAAATCCGAATACAACCTCAAAAGCGTTCACTGCGAAATCGTGAACACCTTTATTTATGTGTGTGTCGCGAGCAAAGCACCGGATTTCGAACACTTCCGTACCGCCGTGACCCCCTTTGTCGCCCCGCATAACCTCGATGACTGCAAAGTGGCCTTTGAGTCCAATATCGTCGAGAAAGGCAATTGGAAACTGGTCTTCGAAAATAACCGTGAGTGCTACCACTGCGACGGATCTCACCCCGAGCTGCTGCAATCGTTCGTGGACAACCTTTCCGTGGGCGGCACCAGCGGCGACGACGACCCCGAGCTTTCCGCTTACTGGAACAAATGCGAAAAAGCCGGCTTGCCGAGCCGCTTGGTGATGGACATCAAAGGCCAGTTCCGCATGACCCGCATCCCATTGTCCAAGGGCGCGGTGAGCTACACCATGGACGGCAAGCCCGCGGTGACCAGCCGCCTGGATACCACCGGCGAAGCGGATATCGGCGCACTGCTGTACTTCAACTATCCGTCGACGTGGAACCACTTCCTGGGGGACCACGCTCTGAGCTTCCGCGTGCTCCCCATCAGCGCGACGGAAACCTTGGTGACCACCAAGTGGTTGGTGCTCAAAACTGCCGTAGAAGGCGTGGACTACGACATTGATCGGCTGACAAAGGTATGGATCGCGACCAACGATCAGGACCGCACTCTGGTAGAAGGCACGCAGCGTGGTGTGACTTCACCCTCTTATGAGCCAGGCCCGTATTCCGAGACCGCAGAGACCGGTGTCTGCCAATTCGATGATTGGTATTGCGCCACCATGATGGAAAGGATCAAGGGGCCTATCCCCTTGAAGTCTGTCGGATAAGAACGATGCCTGACGGGTAAGCCTTTCAATACAGTCGTGCATTGAAAGGCTTACGCCTTAGCAACTTGCCCCTTCCTCCTTCCAGGCCTCAGCGCAGTCGCTGCCAGGCCTTTCTTCGTGTGCCTGTTTGGGTGATTCAAATGACTACGTCATCGTTAGCGATCAACGCCAATTACGGCGAACGCACGTCAACCCGTATTGCTTTCCTGATCGCAGGGCTTGTCATGTCGGCATGGGCGCCCTTAGTGCCGCTTGCCAAGGCGCGCACGGGGTTGGACGAAAGCGGGTTGGGGCTTTTGCTGCTGGGCCTGGGCGTGGGGTCGATTGTTGCCATGCCGTTTGCCGGGCACCTCACCGCACGTTACGGCTGCCGCCCAGTCATTGTGTGTTCCACTGCGACTTTATGTGTATTGCTTGTACTGTTGAGCAGCCTCAGTTGGCTGCCGGGCCTGGCATTGGCCGTAGTGCTGTTTGGCGCGGCTATGGGCATGCTGGATTGTGCGATGAACATTCAGTCCATCATTGTGGAAAAAAACAGTGGCGAGGCACTTCAGTCGGGGTTCCATGGCCTATACAGCGTCGGAGGCATTCTGGGTGCCGGCGCGTTGACTGCACTGTTGAGCATGGGATTAGAACCGCTGCTTTCAGTGCTGTGCGTCGTCATCGTGGTAATGGGGTGCCTGTATAAAGCGATTCCAAGTTTATTGACCTATGGAACCGAAAAAGACGGCCCGATCTTTGCGATCCCAAAAGGCATTGTCTTTTTACTGGGCGCGCTGTGCTTCATCGTTTTTTTAACCGAAGGCGCAGTACTGGACTGGGGTGCTGTCTTTCTCGTATCCAGCCGGAACATGGAGCCCACCTTGGCCGGCTTGGGTTATGCCAGTTTTGCGGCGGCGATGACCCTGGGACGGCTGACAGGGGATGCCCTCGTACGCAGATTCGGCGGCGTGCGCGTGGTGGCTTATGGCGGAATGATTGCTGCCACCGGCATGCTCGTATCGCTTGGATTCGAGGGCTGGCCCGCCTCGTTACTGGGATATGCATTGCTCGGCGCAGGATGCTCGAACATTGTTCCCGTGCTGTTTACCGCCACCGGAAAACAGGACCGCATGCCCCAAAGAGTCGCCATACCGGCGGTTATCTCCATGGGCTATGCAGGAATTTTGATAGGCCCGGCGGTGATCGGTTTCGTTGCCCATATGAGCAGTCTTTCATTTGCGTTAGGGGGCCTGGTGTTTCTTCTACTATTTGTGAGCGCTGCCGCGCACTGTCTGCGCGTGTGATCCATCAATATTTGGATAACTAGAGATTATCGCTGAATAGGGGCTGAGAAACAGGCCCGACAAGTTCGCTTAGGGATATCCACTCATATTCCATATCCTTTTCCGAACGACCACGGATTTGCCACATTACGGATTTGCCACATTCGGGTTCTCATCCAGTATCGGGAGGCGCACTGAATACCAACCACGGCCACCCAGATCCATGTCATAAATTGCCACTCGCGATCACTCGCACACCCAGTGCAATTGGGGGCAAAGTTGGGATGGCCGATAAGCAGCAGAGTGAATAACCTGCAACCGGCTAGCTCACTCAGACTCCAAATCCGGGGTTTACAAGGGGCTTGCATACAGAAGGAGCGGCCCAAGCCACGCCTTCTCCTCACACCATCAACATGACGCGAGTCGAATACAGAGGTCCCTATGTTTGGTTTTTTCTCAGGCCGCCAGAAAGAAATAAATCGCGGCTTTTACGGCCAGCTTGCCCGGCGTGACCAAGACGCTTTCTTGCAACATCTCTATGACAAAGGCCACTCAGTCCTGGATATCAGCAAAGAAATGGCGGTCACTGCACCCAACATTTACAACCGCATCGCGGGCGCGGCCCACAAGCCAATTGAGCCTGCTTGGCCGACCAGGTGAAACCACGGGCTTGCGCCTCGAAAGCAAGCCCGTATCCGCGCGCTTGCGCCTTAACGCCTCAATCAGGCCCGGCAAATGATTGGGCGCAGCCAAGCATCGCGATTTCTGGTGCGCAACCACAGGTGGACCTGCGCGTGATCGGCGTGTTGTGGCTCGGCATCGACGGCAATCAGGCAGTTCCCGGCATCAATCGCTTTACCCATCAAAATATCGCGTTTGATCAGGACCGTGTCACCATCCCCCGGTAGTTCGTAGCATCCGTCGAGGGTCGACACGAACCACTGGCGCTGGAACCGGGTGATGCCCAGAGGCTCACCGGGTACTTGTGCAATGGTGCGGGTCACGTCACCCGCAACGCTGACGACCGAACCGCCCGCCGCAATGGCCCACAATTCCCCTCTCGGACCTTCGACGCCGGCAATCATATTGATGAACGCGCCGGCCTCAGTCGGCCATGGTCCATCAATTCGCTGCCAGGTCCCGCCCACCGGCCGACGCAGGATCAGGCCCGCATACCCCAGCGCGTATATTGCGTCTTGCGTCTGGACAATGTTGTTGACACCACCCAGCGTTCCGACAACGTGATCGTCATGTTCAAGGCGAGCAACATCGCCCGATGTCCAACGATACAACCGGCGGCTGAACGTACCGATCAACAAGCCATCGCTCGCCCAACACAGGCATTCAGCAAGCTCGACGTTCTGGCCATCCGCGGCCACATAACCCAGTGTGCGGGAGTACCACTCATCGCGCGCGTTGAGCTGTGGATGGGGCGTAACCTGCCGCCATCCAGCCACCTGTCCAAGGTCGGTGTTGGTGATCAGCTCATCTTCGCTAGTGATCGCCCAGACTTGGCCGTCGCTATCACTGACGATGGCCTGGATGGCATCTGGCACCCAGATCTGTGGTTGCAGGCGTAAATGCTCACCGTCCAGTTCCCCCCTGATAATCCAGGACGATGTATGACCGCTTTCGTCCGACACGTGCACGGCAAACCAGGGCACCCCGGCGGCCATTGTCAGGTCGGCAAGCTGGTAGCGCCGGGCGCCATGGGCGGGTGTTGATGGGTTTATGTTGTCGCTCATGTCACAGGCACCGGTTGTTGGGTCACCGTAGAAGGTACGTCGTAGAACAAAGGCAACTCCCTGTCCATGGGCCAGCCGGCCGCCGTGTAGAACTCACGCGCCTCAATCAGGAGCACCATGGCGACAGCGCGGCCGACACTTTTGCGTTCATTCCACGTCATGAACCCTGCCTGCGCCAAGGCAAAACCTTTGACGTTGAAACGTTTGAATTCATCCGAGTTGGCAAGGCCACTGTTCCTGACGGCCACATCCACACCCAGATCCGCGGTGGTATAGACATGGGTCATCCACTCAAGCACATGCTCCAGGTACTCGCCAGTCGTTGGGTTTTTCGCGGGCAGTGTCGGATCGCCGCGCAGCCGTTTGCGTGTGTGTTTCTGGGCATCCGTCACAAATTTATGCTGCGATCCTCTGTTCTGTGAATCCTGCATAAACGTCGCGTAGCTCTGGTCAAGGCTGAAAGACTGCCCCCTGTGCAGTGACCCTCGCAGTGCCTTGTCGGGGATCAAGTGATCGGCATCGTAGCCACGGTAGATATTCAACACCTGGGCGTTGGCCGCGGACTTGACCTGGGAAATGATTTTGTAGCCGCCCGCCAAGGTGGGCATGCGTAGCAGTTCACGCATCGCTTGCTTGGTGCTGGCATCGAGCGCGTCGGTGCGCCAGTCGAGCCCATTGATTTTATTGGCCAACGCGACCGTGGCTTCGATTTCCGCACGCAGCACGTCTGCCTGTAGCGGGTAGGCTGCTTCAATGACGCTGGGCCGCAGGTCCGATACGCTGTACGCCGGGTTGGACAGGATTCTGGAAATCACCTCGCGCGCTTCACGCTCACTCAGTGTGTGCCCATCAGTACGCGGGTAGGTAATGCCCGCGACGTCGAATGAGTCAACGAACGTGTGCTGTTGCGCTTGGTGCGCAGCGACGAACGCTGCCTGGGCAACTGCGTCCGAGGGGTCGCGCAATGCGGCCTCATAGGCGTTTCGCATCAGGGTCATGGTGGCAAAACTGCTATTCATCGGCAGTGCCCTCCGCGCGCGTGTTCGACGTATTGCCACGTACCAGATCATCGATGTGCTTGCCGAACGTCGAGGGCCTACCGTGTCCACGCGCTTGCATCCACGCCAATAAATGATCGACGGTCGGCTCAAGCAGCGAGCGGGTGCGTATGCCGTGGTCTTGCACTATCACTTGCAAGCGAGGGCTTTGCTCATCGAGCACTGCCTCCATCTCTGCCGACGCCCAATTGCGCGTGTGCTGGTGCAGGCCATCGGGGTCCAGCGCAAACCAACCTGGGTAGCTGCCCGGCTTGCCTGTTATCACCTCGACACCAATTTCAACCTGCCGGACAGCCGGTTTACCCGGCCACGTCAGGGGGTAAATCCGGCGTACAGTCTGAAACTTTCCATCTCGCAGGGAAGAGGCCAACATCAGTTTGGACATCAGGTCGTAAAGTTGCCGCTGCCTCGGGGTAAGCGCGGCCATCTTGGGGCTGTCGCCCTCCAGGCTGATGTCCAGAGGCACCAGTGCTCCGTGGGCACCGCTGCGGCCGCCGTCCGAAACCGGGTGGGCTTGCGCGCCAGGCGCGGGATCATCATCGTGCTGCTCGGCCTCAGCGGGTGAAGGCGAACCGGCAGGCGCGCCCCACGTATTCAGCTCGACAGCGGGCTGCAGGGAAAACAGCGCGACCTCAGCGCCTTGCGCATCGACCGTTGGTGCATGGGGGCCCGCAACCGGCTGCGCGCCGCACTGATCATCAAACTGCGCCGCCCAGGTGTGCACGAACGCAAGGTAGTCCGCCTCCCCTGCATCCGGCAATTGGGACAGGTGAGTCAGCGCATCGTCGAAGGCCATCAACAACGCATTGGCGCTGATTGTGTTCAGCCAAGGGTTGTTCAGCACCTTATCTGCCTGGCGCCGTCCGGACTCGGTCAGGAACAGGCGCCCCTGCGCATCCAATGCAGCCCAACCATTGTCGTTCGGTGCTGACTCGGGCTCGTCCTGCCCCCCGCGCATCTCATACAGTTTTTGCAACGTGCTCATGGTGCTCGACGGCATCCAGCCAAATCGCCTGAACGCCTCTTGCAGGACCAGGTTAGTGCCCAGGCTTTGAGCAGGTGCCAGCAGCAAGTCCTCATGCTCGAGCAGGCAAGGTGTCGGTGAAACCACCGCGTCGCTCAGTTGGTCGATCAAGGTGTGAACGCTCTCTGTGCGGTCACTGCCCCACGCGCGCCAGGCTTCGCTGCCGCGCCGCACCATCAAGCGAGCCGGCACGAGGGTATCGTTCACTTTCAGGTTTATCGCGACACCCAACCGTTTACCGGGTAACCCCGGGGAGTCACCATGGCCCGCCAGTACCCTGAGCAAGGGCCCCTTGACCCGTCCGCCCCCGACAATACCGTGACGCATGTAGACCGAGCCAATGAGGTTGTCCAGCACCCGCTGGGCAATGGCTCCATATGCCAAGCCCATATTCAAGGCCCGGCAGGCGCTGCCAGCTCGCTCGTCGGCGGTAGCGCCCTCGACCTGTACGCACCGACCCTCCTCAAATAATCGGGCCATTTCGGGGGTGGTCAATGCATGAAACCTTACCCGACGCACCCTCTGGATATGCATGAACCACGGTGCTTCCTTGAGTACCTGGATCATGTGCCAGGCAATCGCTTCGCCTTGGGCATCATCGTCCGTCCCCAACACCAGCTCAGTGCATTGCAGTAAACGGCTGCCGGTATTGCGTAGGGACGCCGCCAGGTCACTGCCCTCGCGCTCGCTCAATTGCCAGTGCGGTTTGAGCCCATCACGCCAACTGATCGCACCGGGGCCTGGGAGGTCACGAATATGACCGCCACAGCCGAACACCTGAGTACCGCCAGGTACCAGTTCTTGAATGATTTTCGCCTTGTGCAAGGATTCGACAACCATCAGCGTGGCGGGACCGAGCTTGCACGCTGGCACCCGCGGGGCGCAGGTGAGCCGCTCATGCTCTGGCTCACGCACACCGGCCAAGCATCGTCCTACCACAGCCGAAGGCAAATCATTGTTCGGGTCCATCGCTTGCTGGGAAAAAAACAGATCGGAATGGCCAAACATAATGAAGCTTTTCTGCGCACGACTGATCGCTACGTTGAGCAGGCGCCCATCGTCACGATCGATAAACACCCGCTCACGATGATTGGTATCGGTTCGACGGCTGGCGCGGCTTTCCCGATTCACGGCACTGAACAACACCACAGGTTTCTCCGCCCCTTGAAGGGTATGAACCGTGCCGATGGTCAAACGCTCACTCAGGTCAGCGTCATCTGGGTCGAGTTCTTCGCGCACCCGACGTTTTATCGCTTCGACCTGGCCTCGAAATGGCGTGACGACCGCGACAAGTTTTTCCAACCCTATCGGCTGCTCCGGGTGGCCTTCGACCCTGGCGGCCCACTTCGCCAGGTGCGGTCCGTGCTCTCTAAGCCAGTCCACGATGGCCTTGGCTTCTCCAGGGTTGGACCATGAGTCGCCTTTGCAGGGCTCATCGTTCGGGCCACCGGTCTGATAGAACCCGAGCGGCGGTAGCGGGAACGTTGTCTTCATGCGTTTGCGCAACTGCATTTCAGCTTCGCCCTCGAGCAAGGGCAACTCGGCATCCGCGAACAGCCCTGCCAGCGGGTTGGGCACTTTGGGTTCCAATTCTTTGCTGAGCAACCCGCCCTCGGCATCACGGTCGTGATCGTGGTACAGCAAATCGATACACACATTGATGATCGACTCTGCACAACGGTAGTGCTCCCGCAGGAGCAGCCCGTCCCGTAGCCGTCCGTCCGGCATCGCCTCGGCAAACGATGCCCCGGTTGCGGCAAGCTTCATGATTGAACCCGTGGCGGAGTCCGCGCCACGCACGAGCAAGGCGCCCAAAGACGACGGATCGGCCCAACGGTCCTGCACCTGGCGCGCATCGACCTCGGGTGTTACCGAAGACACGGGGGAGAGCTGCTTCATATCGCCGACCACCACGGCTTTTTTAGCCAGGCTAAGCACCGGCACCCCCAACTCCGGCGCAGCTTGCCCCGCTTCATCGATAATCAGCAAATCCAGGAACGCGAACAGCGGCCTACGGCCCTCTCCCAGTAACCGTGGGGCGCTATGCAAGGTGGCGACAATGCACGGAAACAGCATGGCTGCGCGCCTGAGTGCGTTCTTTCGGCTGCCAGGCTCGGGGGTTGCGATCACACTGGCCAGCCAACGCGTCTCCCAGTAACGCGCGGCCAACTGGAAAATAATCGGCCGCCACACCACGTCCAGCAATTTCTGCTGCTGCGCCTGGCGCGCCTCGGGGGTTGCCGCCACACGCAAATCCGCGAGGATGTCGATGGCCCAGGAAGATGCCCATGCCTCACTGGGAAAGCGCGCAGCCAGTTCACCGGGCTCGATCAACGCGTCGATGTCAGCCTGGCGCTCGATTGCCGAGGCCAACCCACTGCGCAATACCTGGGTCAGCGTGTTCAGGTGCTCGCAGAGGATCGACGCCGTAGGCGTTGTCGAAGCACTTTTCTGCATGAGATAGATAAAACGCGTGGCATCACTGACCTGATGTTTCTGCTCAACGCTAAACAACGCATTGAACAACTCTGGCAGCTCGCGGAAGGCATCTTCAAAGTGCCGCGCCAAAGCAAGGGCTGCCGCAACACCGTCTTCGTACGATTGCTTGAGGCTGGAGGACCCGACACCCAAGATGCGCAACTGCTTTTGCCGGATCTCAAGCGTGGTGAACTTGCTGCGATGGGTTTTCCCCTTGGCCTTGGACGGTGCGCTGGCGGTGAAACTCAATAGTGGCTTGCCCGTAGGGTCCAACCAACGACGTGCCAGGGCATGCTTCCTGCCTACGGCACCGTTGAACGTGCCCATCACATTCTCGACACTCTGGTTGGTCGCCCCGCACACAAACGTGACGGGGCAATGTTCGCGGTTATCGTAAGCCGCCAACACCCATTGGTTGGCGATCATCGCACGCAGCATGGCCGTCTTCCCGGTGCCCGGCGGCCCACTGACCGCAACCACCCCGACCTGCTCACCCAACCGGCCGAGGGCGTGCAATGCGCGGCGCTGCGATTCGTTCAAGGGGTCTGCGCCGCGATTGACGTCTGGCTTGTCGAGGTGTGTGGCCTTATCGACCATGGCCACGTGCCGGATCGTCACCTGCGGCGCTGCCATGCCGCCTGCCTGGACAGCCGAACGGTGTCGTCCGGCGCCTATGAGCTGCTCCAGTGCGCCGATGGACGGCGCATTGGGGATCGCTTCATAGATGTTGGCGAGCGCACGTGTTGCATAGCCAGGCTGTCGCGGCACCGCAACCCATTGCCCCGTGATCGGCGCCATTCCCGTCTCAACCCCATCCGCTTGAACGTGGGCGAACAAGGCAAAACAGGCGTCGACATAACCGCTCAAATTGGCGCTTTGGCTCAACGTCGCGAAAAATAGCTTGAGCTCGTCGCGATAGCAATCGAAGTGGCCAATGGCCGGCGGCAGGTCGTTGGCCGCCATCAATGGCTGCGGTTCAAGCCATTGGCGGACCACACGCGGCCGGCAATCGTTGGGATCGCGTGGTAGGCATATTTGGTTTTTGTCGTTCAGGTCGAAAGGAAACCAGAACGCGATATTCAGCCGGTCGGGCTTGAGGCGTTTTTTTTTCGCGCCCGGCGCAGGCTTTTTATCCGGGTCGGGCCACGTGACCTGGACCTCATCGCTTGATGAGGTGGTTTGATGGAACACCAGAGCCATGGGAATACGCGGATCGTCATCCGGCTCGTCCGCCTCCTGCGCACCCTCTGCGTCGTCCTCTGAGGCCTCAAGTGCCTGCGCTTGCTGTTTTCGCCGGGCCTCTGCGGCACGCTCAGTGAGAATGCCCAGTGCCAGCGCCCGACGCTTACCGAAACCGAGATTGAAGTTGGGCCAGGCCAGCCTTGCGAAATTTGTCACCGGGATGCGGACATCGGTGGCTTGCAGGCCACCCAAGTCATCGGCAATCAGCGCTCTGTGCCAGTAGTCCAGCACATTCGCGGGCAAACTCCCGACGGGGCCTGCCTGAGGGTCGACCTCCATCGAGTGCAGAACCTGTTCCTTGGAAACCGCTACAGCAGCAAAATCCTTGCGCAACCGCTTGCTCAAATCCATGAGACGCCTAAACATTTCTTACACCCTATAAATCCGTTCTGCATACGAAGAATGGCTCGTAGCGGCCAACAATGATGGCCTATTGCCTTGGTCGCTGCAATTCAAGCCGGGCACGTATAGTTAACGAGTGACCTGTTCAATGCGATACAACTCGTGTTTAGGTCAAACGCACCGTCAACCACCCGAGACTTTCCCCCCCATGCACGGACGCCCCCTCCTCATCGCCCTATTCCTCACCGGTACTGCCATGGCCGCAGAACCCTCCCGCTCCACCTACGACGAAGCCCCCACCGATGGCTTCATGTACGCCGTGCGCTATCAGCAAGCCAAACTGGCCTGTGGTTCGCTGCCCGAAGATCTCGAGGCGGACTATGCTAAAGCGATGCGGCTGACTGGCGAGGCCAGCCCTGCGTTTAAAGCTAGCTATGCACAGCGCTTGGCAACCCAGCCAAAGTGGAGCAAACCGGCGTCGCCTGAAGAACAGGCGCTTGCGTGCGAACAAAGCCAGCACACCTTGCGCATAACGGTGCAGCTCGCCCGGCAATGGTTTCCCGGTGGCTGGTAGCCACGTGTTTTAACCCGTTGATCGGCCCATTGATCGGCATAGGTATCTACACAACAATTGGACCTGACGGATATGTACTCCGACCAAAAGGCTCCCGCGCCAGACATACAGCTATCGCAGGCAAGCCAGCTCCCACATGAGAGCGATGTACACCCAAGAAAACCCAGTAGCATGATGGGCCGCCTTCGCGAGCAAGTCGAATCGTCGCACCGCCGCTCCCACAGGTCCGGCGTAACACTCAAAGTTGTGTAGATACCTACCCACTGATCGGAGGTCCACGATGAACCCACACAGCACCGCCCTTGTCCTGATCGAGTTCCAGAACGACTTCACCACACCCGGCGGGGTGTTTCATGATGCGGTCAAAGACGTCATGCGTATTGGCGACATACTGGCCAACACTGCAACCACGGTGCAGCAGGCGCGCAAGCTGGGCGTGAAGATCATCCATTTGCCGATCCAGTTCGCCGAGGGTTACCCGGAGCTGACCACGCGCGACTATGGAATATTGAAGGGTGTGGCTGATGGCAGCGCTTTTCGCACCGGCAGTTGGGGGGCCGAGATCACCGAGGCTGTGGGCCGCGAGGCCGGCGATATCCTGGTGGAGGGCAAGCGTGGGCTGGATGGTTTTGCGACGACGGGGCTGGACCTGGTGCTGCGCAACAACGGCATCCAGAACCTGGTGGTGGCAGGTTTTCTGACCAATTGCTGCGTCGAAGGCACGGTGCGTTCAGGCTACGAGAAGGGCTACAACGTGGTCACCTTGTCCGACTGCACGGCAACCTTCACCAGCGAACAGCAGCAGGCCGCCGAGCAATTCACGCTGCCGATGTTTTCCCAGGTGCTGCAACACACACAGTTCCTGGAAACCCTCAGCCGTTAAGGGTGATTCCCGAATAGACCTGCGCAGGCACCTTGTGCCGGCGCGGTCGCTGTGCCAGGCAACTTGCGCTTGCACCCGGGCGACGGCTTCCAGGACTTTGTGCGCCCATGGCTCATCATCCGGACGCACGACAACCACACAGAAACCGTGGTCGTAACCTTCGATTTGCACGCCTTCGGAATCGTCCACGTGCAGGTCGATATCAAAGGCGGTCGGCAGCTTCGAAGGCGCGTTCGACGACCCGCGTGCAGCCAGCGCATGGCCATGGCGCAACGGCTCACCCAGCCAGCGGTGCACGCACTCCGGCAGCCTGCCGTCTTCAGCGGCGCTGTGGTGCGGCTGGCAGGCCAGGGTGTCATCAATATCAAACGAAATACGCACGCACTGTTGGTTGAGGACGTTCTTTACGGTGTCGAGCGCTGGATTCCTTCCCATCATTGGCCACCCTGGTACACGGGCGCCGGTGTGTCCCTGAGGAAAAATTGCGCCGGGTCAGGGGCGTTATCTTCCAGGAACGCTGCATATTTTTTCTTGATCTTGGGCAACTCGTACAAAGCCCTCACACCATGCTTGGCGGAGTTGCGAATAACCGAGGACGGGTTGAAGTAGCCCTCGGCGTTGTCCAGCGTCAGCACAAACGGTGGCAGCCCGCATGCCCCTGGTACACATCCGAAACAAGAAACAAATCGATTGCACGCAGATGGAAGGCTGCTGCCGACGCATTGCAGCATAAAAATACTGCAACGCAACGCCGAGGCAGGATGCGGACTGTCACAAGAACATTAAATACTGACTTCAGGGCGTACACTGAAAGCTAGCCAATGTTTTTTGGCGCACCTGACAATCTTTAGGTCGGCAGGCTTTCAATCACTACGGCAACGAATCAGGCGTCCTGCAAAATCAGGTCGGCGCCCTTCTCCGCCACCATCAGGACTGCGGCGTGGGTATTGCCGCTCGTCACATTGGGAAAAATCGACGCATCGACAATGCGTAGGCCCTCGATACCATGGACTTTAAGCCGTTTATCGACCACTGACTTCTGTACGTCCGCCCCCATCGCGCACGAGCCGCACAGGTGGTAGATCGAACCGCTGTTTTCGCGAAAGTACTGCAGCATCTGTTCATCGCTTTCGACCACCGGCCCCGGGAGGACTTCAGCAACCGTGATGCTTTTCAAGGCCGGCGCCTGCATGATTTTGCGCATCAGCCGACTGCCCTGGATCACTTCGTCGATGTCCTTTTGCGTGCTCAGGTAATTGGGATCGATCAGCGCAGCGTCTCGGGGGTTGTTCGACTGGATCTCGATATGCCCACGACTCGTCGGCCGGCACGGGTTGAAACATAGCAGGAAGCCGGAATACGGCTCGGGCTTGAGGCTGGCCTTGTTGTTTTTCGGGATCTGGTACGACAGCGGATTGAAGTACAGTTGCAGGTTCGGGTTGGCCTGCGACTCGTTGCCACGGAAAAAACCACCGGCCTGATTGACGCTCATCGCCAAGGCACCCTTGCGGGTCAGCAGGTATTTAAGGCCGAGCTTGAACTGCCCGAACAGCGAGCTGAGCTGGTCATTAAGCGTCGGAATGTTCGCCTTGTAGTAGTAGCTGACGCACAAGTGATCCTGAAGGTTCTGCCCCACCGCCGGCAGGTGTTTGACGAGCGGGATCTGGTGCCTGGCCAGCAACGCCTGATCGGCGACACCGGATAGTTGCAGAATCTTCGGTGTGTCAACGGCACCGGCGCAGAGGATCACCTCCCTGCGCGCCTGGAAGGTGCGGACCACGCCGTGTTGGGTCACGGAAATACCGCTGGCCCGCTCGTTCTCGAACAATACCCGATCCACCAGTGCGTAATGCTCGACCGTCAGATTCGGGCGGCTGAGTGCGGGATGCAGATGCGCAAAACTACTGGAACTGCGCTGGCCGTCCCTGGTGTTGATATCGTAGATACCCGAGCCTTCGAATTTCGGCCCGTTGAAGTCGTCACTCTGCGGGTAACCGAGTTCATCGCAACCCTTGAGAAACACATCGCAGATTGGATGGGTCTCTCCCTTCATCGGAGTGATGCTGATCGGGCCGCTGCCGCCGTGATATTCGCTTTCGCCCGACGGGTGATTTTCCAGTTTGCGAAAATACGGCAACACGTCCTTAAAACCCCAGCCGTCGTTGCCGTTGGCAGCCCAGTCGTCGAAGTCATGGGCCTGGCCACGGACGTACACCATCGCATTGATCGAGCCGGAACCGCCCTGGACCTTACCGCGCGGGGCATAAATTTCACGGTTGTTGAGCTGCTTTTGCGGCTGGCTGTAGTACATCCAGTTGAAGGTCGGGTTGTAATACATCTTGGCGAAGCCGACCGGGATCTTGAACCACAGCGAACTGTCCTTGCCGCCCGCTTCCAGCAGCAGCACCGTGTATTTGCCGCAGGCCGATAGCCGGTTGGCGAGGATGCAGCCGGCCGCGCCTGCGCCAGCGATGATGTAGTCGTATGTCATGCACGGTTACCGCGTAAGTCGTTATTTAAAAAACACCCATTCCCGCAACTGAACTACGGGAAACCCCGTCAGCCTCTGGCCGGCGATGTGTCTTTGACGTCTACCGGGGCCGGCGCCATTTGCAGGTGCAAACGCTCACCGGTATAGGGCGAATGCCTGCGCACCACGTCCATGTTCAGCTCCACCCCAAGGCCCGGCTCGGTGGACGGAATGATGTAGCCGTCCTCCCATTGCAGCGGCTTGGTCAGGACTTCGGCGTGGAAACCGCCCCAGGTCATGATGCTTTCCTGGATGAGGAAATTCGGGGTACAGGTTGCCAACTGGAAACTCGCCGCCGCGCCAATCGGCCCGTTATAAAGGTGCGGTGCGATCTGCGCGTAATAGGCCTCAGCCATGCTCGCGATCTTTTTGGCCTCCAGTAGCCCCCCGCAGCGGGCGACGTTCATTTGTAGAATCGACGCACCGCCGGCCTGCAACAGCTTGAAGAATTCGTACTTGGTGGTCAGCCGCTCGCCCGTAGCAATCGGAATGGTGGTCTTGGCCGCGACTTGCGCCATCGCCTCCTCCTGCCCCGGCGGCACCGGCTCTTCAAACCACAACGGGTCGTACTTCTCCAGGCGCTTGGCCAGGCGAATCGCCGAGGACGGGACCATTTGCCCGTGTGTGCCGAACAGCAGGTCGCACTTGTCGCCCACCGCTTCGCGGATCTTGCGGCAGAAGGTTTCGCAGCGCTCCAGCACTTCCAGCGAAATCTGGTGCCCGGAGTACGCGGTGTACGGCCCGGCCGGGTCGAACTTCACGGCGGTGAAGCCTTTATTCATGTTTTCTATGGCGCATTCGGCAGCCAGGTCCGGGTCGTCGTAGTCGTACTCACCCTGGCTATTGACCGGGTACAGGTAGGTGTAGGAACGCAGGCGCTCATTGACCTTGCCGCCAAGCAATTCGTAGACCGGCTTATTCGCCGCTTTGCCGATGATGTCCCAGCAAGCCATCTCCAGGCCGCTGACCACCCCCATCATGGTCAGGTCGGGACGCTGGGTAAAACCGCTCGAATAGGCCTGACGGAAAAAGCGCTCGATGTGATGCGGGTCGTGGTTGAGCAAGTAGCGTTCAAACACGTCTTCGATGATCGGCAGCATGGCTTTGGGGCCGAAGGTCGCAGCGTAGATTTCGCCGACACCTTCAATGCCGCAATCGGTCTTGAGCTTGACGAACAGCCAATACATGCCGCCGATGTGCGGTGGCGGTACGGCAACGATATGGGTTTCAAGGGCGACGATTTTCATCTCAGGCACCTGTTTTATTCGAAGATTGACGATTGATACGCGCGCGCAAGGTCAGGGCCGCGAGGGTCCCGATCAGGCCGACGGAGGCGATGTAGCCGAAATACAGCTTGTAACCAAGGGCGCCGGGGAAGTGTTCGGTGAGGTAGCCGTTGATCAATGGAATGAAGGCGTCCGGCAGGTAACCGACCACCGAGACAATGCCGATGGCCAGGCCGGTAATGCGCAGCGGAATGTTGCAGGTGTCCAGGATCGCCCAGTACAAACCACGAATCGCGTAAGTCATCAGGCCGATGAAAATCACCGTACCGATCAACAGGCCAATGCTGTTGAACGCCGGGAACACGATCAGGCCGACCATCGCCAACGTCGCGAGGAACAGCGCCACGATCAACACCGAAATGTTCGAGAACTTGTCACCGAGCCAGCCGCCACCGATACCGCCAATCGGGCGCATCCACAGCTTAATGGTGGTGATAGTGCCGGCCATGACGGCGGTCATGCCGCCGCCCTGTAAATAATCGGAGAAGCTGTAGGTCGCCCAGAAGATGTGGTAACCGCAGAACACGATGGCCGTCACCAGCCACAGCTCAGGGATTTTCACCAGTGTGGTCAGGTCGCTGAGCAGGTTGTATTTACCCTTTTCCACCGGCGCGGTGTCCTCCATCGACTTCGGGTCCTTGATCAGCACCAGCACACAGCCGATGGCGATACAGGTGAAGGCGTAGAGGTAGACCACGTGCTTGAAACCTTCAGCGGCTGACTCGCCACGGGTTTCAGTGGCGAACGCGAACAGCCCCAGGGCGACCGTTGCGAGCAACGCCTCGACCAGGCCGCGACCGCCGTCGAGGATGCCGAAGAACCGGCCCTGTTCAGTGTGATGAGCAATCATCTTCACCCGCTTGAGCACCGAGGCCCAGAACGTCAGGCCGGTGGTCAGGCCCCAGCAACCGAAGATGATCATCAAACCGGTCATCGAGGGTGCCGTGGAGTACCAAAGCCCCAAGGCTCCGGTGGCCACCAGCGAAAAGAAAATCAAAAACCGCGGCGCGATCCGGTCGGCCAACCAACCGCTCGGCAAATAGCTGAGCAGGAAAATCGTCCCAAGCATCGAGTACAGATAACCCAGCTCGCTGTGGTTGATCTGGAACACCTCGAGCATGGTGGTCTGGTAGACCTGACGCAGGTACAGGATCGGGTAGATCGCCCCGGCGGCCAGCACCAACAGCATCAACTGGATATAGCGACTTCCCTTGTCACTGCGGCTTTTTGCACCCGCGTTCGAACCCTGAACAGCGGCAACAGTGGTTGCAGGCTTGGACATCTATGAGACCTCGGGCAGCCCGGTGCTCCGGGCGCCCCAATAATTGTTTTTATAGGTGTGGCATGAGGCGTATTGCGGGTGGATCAGTACTTCATCACCACAAGTCGGGTCTGGGTGAATTCGAGCATGCCGTGCTTGCCGTCATCACCGCCCAGGCCCGAACGCTTCCACCCGGCGTGGAAGCCTTGGTAAGGGTCGGCCGGAGTCCGGTTGACGTACAACTCACCGGCCTCGATGGTATTGGCGACTTTCAGGGTGGTGCGATAGCTCTCGGTGTACAGCACCGACGACAGGCCGAACTGGTGATCATTGGCCATGGCCAGCGCTTCGTCGATGTCGCGGTACTTGAGCACTGGCAGCACCGGGCCGAAGATTTCTTCCTGGATGATTTCCATGTCCTGGCGACAGTTGCTCAACAGCGTCGGCGGGTAGAAATGGCCGTTGCCCTCAGGAATGAAACCGCCTGTTTCCAGTACCGCACCGTCGGAGACGGCGCGCTCGACCATGGCGTGGATGTTTTGCTGCGAGCTTGCGTTGACCAACGGGCCCATCAGGCTGGCGTCGGTAGCACGGTCGCCAAACTTAACGGCGCTGATTTTGGCTTTGAGCAACGCGAGAAATTGCTCGTAGACACTTTCCTGCACATAAACCCGCTCCACCGCCGTGCATACCTGACCGCAGTGAGTGGTCTTGGACGCGACGATGGCGCTGGCGGCGGCTTCAAGGTCAGCGTCGGCTTCAATGATTGCCGGGGTTTTGCCGCCCAGTTCCAGGGACGGCTTGGCGATGTTGGCCTTGCAATAATCGAGCACGATGCGCCCGGCGTTGACGCTGCCGGTCAGAGTGATCAACCCGACGGCTGTGTGGGTGCAGACCGTTGCGGCGGTGGCATGGTCCATGGTCAGTATGTTGACCACGCCGGCCGGTAAACCGGATTGCTGCACAGCCTTGGCGATTTCAAACGCCGAGGTCGGGGTGTTGTTACTCGGGCGCACCACCACGGTGTTACCGGCAATAAGAGCCGGGGCGATTTTGCGCAGCAAGGTGTAGACCGGGTAGTTGAACGGAATCAGGCACGCGACCACACCAATCGGCTCGCGGTGCAGGAAGAGGTTTTCGTTCGGGGTATCGCTGGGAATAATCTCGCCTTCGATCCGCCGCGCCCATTCGGCGTGGTAACGGGTGATTTGCGCGGCGTAACGGGCTTCGTTGCTGGCGTCGCTGACACTTTTGCCGGACTCGGCGGCCAAGGCGGCACCGATGCTCTCGGCGCAGGCCTCCAAGGCGTCGGCGAATGAGCGCAAGTGCTCGGCGCGTTCGATGCTGGTGAGCTTGCCCCAGCGCTTCTGGGCGGCGGCGGCAGCCTCGACGGCGGCGGTTGCTTCAGCGCTGGTGGCGGCAGAGACCTGACCGACCAACGCTTCGGTGGCAGGGTTGTAGACCGCAATCAGCGCATCGCTGGCAGGCTCAATGAAGTGACCGTTTACAAAGTTTCGCTCAAGTCGCATGTGAATCGCCCATCGTTGTTTTTATCCAGTTCCCGCAGTTTTGGCATCCTGAGGGGGTAGAACAAACGATTTATTGAGCGGGGTAACATTCAAAAAATGCAGGTTACCCGAGAAGGAGTCAAATTTCCCGTGAAGGTTGAGGGGGTCAACTGGCGGCGGTGGAGGGTTCGAGCTGCCTTTGCGCCAACCAGATTTCTTCCTGCAACCACTGGGCGAACACCTGCAATTGCGGCATCACAGTCTGCTCCGGCCGAGTCACCAACCAGTAGGATTGATGCCCTTCCACATGCACGTTCAGTACCTGGGTCAACTGCCCGCTGGCCAGCTCCGGGGCAACCATGTGCCAGTCGGCAATGGTGATACCCAAGCCGTCGGTGGCCGCACGAATCGCCAGGTCCAGCAGGTCGAATTCATAGCCGCCCTGGGTATCCACGCCGCTGATTTTCGCCGCGTCGAGCCAGTGTTTCCAGGTCAGATAACGCTGGTCTTCCCTGGCCAACACATGCAGCAAGGTCAGGCGATTAAGGTCGATTTCACCCTCGCTCGCTTCCCGCGCATACAACGACGGCGCGCACACCGCAATGTGCCGTTCCTGAAGCAGCAGCGAGCTGTCCAGCCCATCCCATTCGCCATCGCCGAAGCGGATCGCGCAGTCCAGGGTGCTGGTTTCTGCCAGGCTGTCCTGCAAACGCGTGGTGATGCTCAGTTCCAATTCGGGGTGTTTCTCCCGCAGCCGCCCCAGGCGGGGCATCAGCCAGCGGCTGGTGAAGGTCGGCGGTGCGTTGATGTGCAGGCGATTGGCGTGGGACTTCTGCTGGATGCTACGCACCGTCAGCTCGATTTTGTCGAAGGATTGATGCAGCGCCCGCAGCAAAACCCGGCCGGCGCTGGTCAGCTCAAGGTGGTGATGCCGGCGTTCCAGCAGATTCTCGCCAAGCTGTTCTTCGAGCTGCCGCACCTGGCGGCTGACGGCACTTTGCGTGACGTTGAGCAGCTCCGCCGCCCGGGTAAAACTGCCGGTACTACCGGCCACTTCAAAGGCTTTGAGCGCATTGAGCGCGGGCATTTTGCGTTTCATGGACAGGACTCGCGCTGGGGCTGACGAGCCGCAAGCATCCCACGGCTTGCGGGAAATTTCCCGAGTAACATGCATTTTTGTGTTGTGCAGGCCGATTCCCTTGCTCCCTCGCCACAGGTAATTGGCAATATTCAATTATGTCGGTTTCAGCCCTGCCACTGTCGCTGACGTATAAATAGCATGAGTATTTCGCAGCACACTCACGACTATTAAGCACTGGCTGTTTTATTTATATAGGCGCTAGTCTTATTCAATTAAATACCCGTTTAAGTTAACGCACTTACATAGGGCAGTTCTTTCACCTGCGCCCCATTCCATAGCAATTAAACTGACCGAGCCAACCACATGCCAATCAACACACACTCATCCACAAGAAGTACTGTTTTATTGGCGCTTATCTTTACGGCGTGTAACGCCACCACCCACGGCTTCAGTATTTTCCTTTATTCGGCCTTATTACCCCAGATTCGCCAGGTGTTCGATCTGAGCTACAGCCAGGCCGCGTTCATCGCCGCGCTACTGCAACTGTTCTACATGGGCGCTTCGATTGTCAGTGGCATCGCCGCGGCGTGGATCAGCCCGCGTAATATGGTACGGCTGACGATGGCCCTGAGCCCGGCGCTGCTGGCCCTGGCGGTCGCCACCCCGTGGGTGCTGCCGTACGCAGTATGCCTGGCACTGGTCTCGGCCTGCGCGGTGGCGAACTGGAATGCCATCGCAGCACTGGCCAGCGAAGTGATCCCCGCCTCCCACCGCAGCCGTGTACTGGGGCTGGCATCGTCGGGGGCGGCGTTTGCGATCTGCCTTAACGGCATGCTGATCGCCCTGTTGCAGGGCATCTCGCTGCGACACTTCTGGCTGATTTGCGCCGGGCTGACGCTGATGGTCACCCTACTGACCTTTTGGGTCCTGGCGCCGTTGGCGACAGGCCAGCGCATCAAGAAAAGCAGCGCGCCATCGCTGCGCCGGATACTCAGGCAATGGTTGAAGCTGTGCCTGGAATACCCGGTGGCGCTGCACATACTGCTGCTCAGCGCCTTTATTGGCGGGATCAGCGGCCCCTTCCTGAATTTTCTCTCGGCGTTTGCCAGTGAACGGCTGGGCGCCAACGCACAGATCACCGGCTCGTTGTGGACACTGATCGGGATTGGCGGGGCAGTCGGCGGTTTGTTGTTGGGTTCACTCGCCGATCGTTGGGGGGCATTAAGGGTGATGGCGTTGAGTATCAGCGCCTTCGGCCTGGCGATGCTCGCCCTGCTCTGGCAACCAAGCTTGAATCTGACCTGGCTGGCGGCCGGGCTGTTCGCGCTGTTCTATTTCCCTGTCTGGGGCTTGATGGCCGCCTACCTCAGCGCACGCCTGAGCCCAGTGCAAAGCCTGCAAGTGGTGAGTCTGAGCATGGTCGGTTATGGCTTGGGCAGCGCCAGCGCAAACTGGCTGTGCGGCTGGTTGCTGCAGGCCACCGGGCAGTTTGGCCTGGTGCACGGCTGGATCGTCTGCTGGGTGACCGCCAGCCTGTTATTGCTGAGGCTGATGGCCCGACGTCAACGCTGTGAGCCGGCGCTCGGCCAGCCACTCTGAGCGGCCCAAGCGACGCGACAGAATGTCCACCAAGGCCTCCACCGCCAACGCCTCGCACTGAGTGGAGCGCCAGAACATCAACCGCGCCGGCTCAATCGGCGGAAAGCCCTGAGCCGCGTCCAGCACCTTCCAACCCGGCGGCACCAGGCGCCGCGCCGTGACACCGACCGACTGGCCCTGTTCGATGGCAATCCCTATCCCACGCGGGCTCTGGCTGGTGTAAACCACATGCCATGCCCGCCCGGCCTCGGCCAGCGCCCGCACGGCATTGGCTCGAAAGGCGCAGCCCTCGGCATACACTGCCAGAGGCACCGAGACGTCCGCTCCGGCGCACCACCCCTCAGCCGCCACCCACACCAGCGGCTCGTCGCACAGATATTCACCCAGCTGCAGATTGGCGTGTTGCACACCGAGCACCAGGTCCAGTTCACCGCGTTGCAAGCGACTGACCAGCGCCGTCGACATCTCGCAACATATGTCCGGCCGCACCTGGGGAAACTGCGCCTGAAAGTCGCGCAACACCTCGGCCAGGCAAAACTGGGCGTAGTCCTCGGGCATGCCGACGTGAACGCACACCTGCTCATCGGGCAGTTGCACGGCGTTGATCGCATCGGCATGCAGCTTGAGGATCTGCCGCGCATAGATCAGAAACGTCTCGCCACCCGGTGTCAGGCTCACCGATCGACTGGTGCGCTGGACCAACGGCGTGCCGACGATCTCTTCCAGGCGCTGCAAACTCTGGCTAATGGTCGATTGGGTTTTGTGCAGACGCTCGGCCGCCGCAGAAAATCCGTGGCACTCGATAATCGCAACAAACACTTTAAGTAACGTCCCATCCAGTTCGCCTGACATAACTATCGCCCCTGCCGATGGATTCGATCACAACTTGTAATTTCCACTTCGCACCTCTTTGAGCAACTATCGATTCAACGCCAAACACTGTTAATTGATAGTTCCAGGAGACTTGCATGAGCCTTCAACTTGCCGACGCCGAAGTGGGCGATATCAGCGACATTATAAATACCGAGTTGTACCCCATACATGATTCGGGCCATGTCCGGTTGCAGGCGCTGATCGAACACGCTCGTGCCGAACTGGCCGAGGACGGTTGCTGCCTGCTGAAGAACTTCCTGCGGCCCGAGGCGCTGGAACAGGCGCGTACCGAGGGTCAGGCGCTGTCGGGCAAGACCTTTTATTCGGTGCGCAAGGTCAACGCCTACTTCACCGAAGACGACCCCGCCCTGCCCCAGGATGATCCGCGCCGCACATTCATGGAGCGCACCAGCGGTTTTGTCACCCGAGACATGATTGCCCCGGACGCGATCATTCATCGCCTGTACGTCTCGCCGATGATGAAGCGATTTATCGGTGCCTGCCTCAACGAGCCGGAGATTTTCGAATACGCCGACCCGTTCGCCGGGCTGGTGATCAACGTGATGCCCGAAGGCACCGAGCAGCCCTGGCACTTCGATACCAACGAATTCATCGTCAGCATGATGACCCAGAAGCCTGAGGCTGGCGGCCTGTTCGAGTACGCACCGATGATCCGTACGCGGACCCAGGAAAACCTAGGCGCCGTCGGCAGCGTGGTGCGCGGTGACGACCGCAGCCGAGTACAGGAACTGGAGCTCAACCCAGGCGATTTGCAGATTTTCAAGGGTCGCTTTTCAGTGCACCGGGTAACCCGCGTCGAAGGCGCTACTGAACGTAATACGGCGATCTTCGCCTACTCCGAAAAACCCGGAATCATCGGCCGCGCCCAGCGCACCAAGCAGCTTTACGGACGCCTGTCCGAAGCCCATCTGCAAGCCGAACGCAACCTGGTGCGCAGCGACCAGTTGCTCGACTGATCCACCCAAGAATTCCTAGAAAAAACCAACCGTATTGCCCTGCGAGGAACACCCCCATGAGTCTGTCAGGCCCTAACCGCAACCCCGCCGACTGCGAACCGACGTACGACGAGATCCAGCAGATCCAGCTCGACCGTTTGCAACGGGTGCGCAACGAACTGAAAAAACGCGACTACGCCGCGTGCGTGCTGTTCGACCCGACCCACATGCGCTACGCCACCGGCTCGCGCAACATGCAGGTGTACTCGGCGCGCAACCCGGCACGGTACGCCTTCATCCCGGCAGAAGGCCCGGTGGTGGTCTTCGAATTCGGCGGCTGTCTGCACCTGGCAGAACAGCTCAACACCGTCGACGAAGTGCGCCCGGCCAAAGCCATCTCCTATTACTTCTGCGACAGCTTCCTTACCAACGTCACCGCCGAATGGGCCGCTGAAATCGATGAACTGGTGCGCAAGCACTGTGGTAGCAACAAACGGATCGCCATCGAAAGCGCGACCTCGGCCGCAGCGTTTGAACTGCAAAAACTCGGCTACCAGATCTTCGACGCCCAGGAACCACTGGAGCGCGCGCGCTGCATCAAGGTGCCGAACGAGCTGAAGATGATCCGCGCCAGCCTGCGCGCCACCGAGGCCGGCGTGCGCTTGATGGAAAGCAAACTGGTGCCGGGCATCAGCGAAAACGAACTGTGGTCGCACCTGCACCAGCACGTGATCGCCACCGACGGCGACTACGTCGAAACCCGCCTGCTGTCCTCCGGGCCGCGCACCAATCCGTGGTTCCAGGAATGCAGCACCCGGCCCATCGAGGCCGGTGACCTGGTAGCGCTGGACACGGACGTGGTCGGGCGTTTCGGCTACTACGCCGACTTTTCGCGAACGTTCCTCTGTGGCGAGCAAGCCGCCACCGCCAAGCAACAGGAGCTGTACAAACTGGCTTACGAACAAGTGCAGACCAACATGGAAATGCTCAAGGCCGGTCGCAGTTTCAAGGAGTACGCCGAGCTGGCCTGGCGCATCCCGGACAACTACAAGGCCAACCGTTATTTCGCCCTGGCCCACGGGGTTGGCATGACGGGTGAATACCCGTACGTGGTGCACCGCGAAGACATCGACGCGCTGGGCTACGACGGCGTATTCGAAGCCGGCATGACCATCTGCGTGGAAAGCTACATTGGCCACGATGCGGGCGGCGAAGGGGTCAAGCTCGAAGAGCAGATCTACATCCACGAAAACGGCATCGAATTGCTGTCGGACTACCCGTTCGATCCGCGCCTGATGCCGCGATGAGTTGCCCCGGACGGCGCCGTAACCTCCTTCGACACCGTCCGTTTTTCCCCTTGTTCCCACCCGGAACAAGGGGCGTTTGCGGCCATCGCGCAGTGTTTCGTACCCGCGCGTCCCCCCGTCCGGCCTGTCTAGCTCAAGCGGCAGCCTTTCTTACGGTCAGTAACATGCATTTATCGAACGTTTCAGCGTTGAATTTATCGTTTGTCGATCGTTGCCCAGATGACAAAACTGCGGGCATCTCTAATAAAAACAACATGAGAGCAGCCCAATGTCATACCCAGCCTCCGCCCTTTTGATCTCGTTGCGCCTTGTTCTACTGCCGGCTTCACGCCTGTCACGCCTGCGCCTTCGCGCTGCCGGCCACTGACAGCCTCGGTTCATGGAACCGACCGCGTCTGCCGCTCGCCCCATTTGCGGCCAGTCGAAAAACGCACTTTTGCACGTTATCGGAGAGGCATATGAAAGACTTAATGACACTGGACGGCGCCTTGCCGCATCCAGCGGTAAACGACCTGTGCACCCAAGTCAAAAGTGGCGCGATCAATCGTCGCCAATTCCTGCGCACCGCCGCGCTGCTGGGCATCACCGCCGCCAGCGCCAGCACCTTCCTCGGTTCCGCGCTGCTCGGTAATTCGGCCCACGCCGCTGACGCGGTAACGCCGCGCCAGGGTGGCAGCCTCCGGTTTGCCTGCGCCATCCAGGAAATCCAGGACCCGATGCTGATTACTTGGATCGAAGCCTCGAACCTGCTGCGCAACAGCCTAGAATTCCTGACCTGGGTCGATGCCGACAACATCACCCACCCGTACCTGGCCGAGAGCTGGAGCCCGTCCGACGACCTGAAAACCTGGACCTTCAACCTGCGCCAGGACGTCAAGTGGAGCAACGGCGACACCTTCAACGTCGAGGACGTGCAGCACAACATCGAGCGCTGGATTGCCGCCGACTCCAAGTCGGTCAACCGCACCGCATTCCAGGACATCACAGCCTTCGAGAAAGTCAGTGACTTCCAGTTCCGCCTGGTGCTCAAACGGCCGATGCTGGCGATCCCGGAAATGCTCAATGCCTTCACTTGCGCCATCGTGCACCGCAGCTTCAAGGCCGGTGACGACTGGGCGAAAAACCCGCTTGGCACCGGGCCGTTCAAACTGGTGTCGTTCGCGGTCAACAAGCAGGCGACCTTCGCCAAGCGTGCCGATTACTGGCGCACACCTGCCAACCTCGACGAACTGCGCTACGTCGACATGGGCACCGACATCTCCACGCACCTCGCGGCGTTGCAGGCCGGGCAAGTGGACGTGTTGTACCGGGTCACCGTGGCCGAACTCGACCTGGCCAAACGCTTGCCCGGCGCGCAACTGCTGACCTGTAAATCGGCACAAACCGTCGTCATGCGCATGGCCTGCGACCAGAAACCGTTTGACGACCTGCGCATTCGCAAAGCCGTGGTGCTCTGCGCCGACAACGCGCAGATGCTGAAAATCGCCTATCGCGGCATGGGCACCCTGGGCGAAGACCATCATGTCGCGCCGTCCCACCCGGAGTACTTCCCGCTGCCAAAACGCGCTCGCGACGTGGCCGGGGCAAAAAAACTCCTCGCAGAAGCGGGTCATCCGAACGGCATCGACATCGACCTGATCGTCGGCAACACCCAGGGTCGCTACGAACAGGATTGCGCACAGATCCTCCAGCAGAACTGCGCCGAGGCCGGCATCCGCATCAACCTCAAAGTGATCCCCGCCACGCAATACTGGCCGATCTGGGACAAGGCCGCGTTCAGCCTCACCTACTGGGCACACCGCCCGCTGGGTGTGATGTCGCTGGAACTGGCCTACCGCAGCGGCGCGGCCTGGAATGAAAGCCACTATAGCGACCCGGCGTTCGACGCCGCGCTGGATAACGCCATGGGCATTATCGACCCCAAGCAAAGGGCCGTGGCCATGCAAAGCGTCGAGCAGATCCTGCAAGACGCCTGCGTCATGGTCCAGCCGTTCTGGGGCGACAAGTTCACCGCCGCGAGCAAGAAGGTCCAGGGCTTTCAGGTTCACCCGTCGGACTTCTACCCAATGGATCAAGTCTGGTTGAGCGCCTGATTCAAGCGCCCCGAACGAGTCCGCCCACTCAGTTGCGGCGGGCCGCCATCCCTTGATTAGCCGGAGCGTGCAAGCATGGCTGAATTTCTATTGCGCAAGTTATTGGCGCTGGCGGCAACGTTGCTGTCGGTGTCGGTGATCGTATTCCTGGCCCTGGAACTGAACATTGAGGACGTCGCAATCAACGTCCTCGGTCCCTACTCCGCTGCGGACCAACGCGCCGCATGGCTGGTGGAGCACGGTTACAACCAACCTTTCGTTTGGCGCTACCTGGTGTGGCTGAAGGATTTCCTCAGCGGCGACTGGGGCACTTCGGTGCACTTTCGTGAGCCGGTGATTGACCTGCTGCTGCCAAACCTCGCGCAAACCTTGACCCTTGCGGGTCTGGCGTTGGCGGTGATGGTGCCGGTGGCGTTGACCCTGGGCATTCTCGCTGGGATTCGCCAGGGCTCGACGGTGGATCGACTGGTGTCGTTTCTGTCGATTGTCACCACCTCCATTCCGGACTTCGCCAGCGCGGTATTCGTCTCGGCGATTTTCGTGTTCTGGCTCAACTGGCTGCCAGGTGTGAGCAGCATGAGTGACGGTTTCAATGCGGTGGAACTGGCGTTACCGCTGATGGTGCTGTGTCTGTTCGGCATCGGTTATCTGGCGCGGATCACGCGTGCCTCGATGGTCGAAGTGATGCAGGCGCCGTACATCCGCACCGCCCGCCTCAAAGGCGCGTCGACCTCACGCATAGTGTTGCGCCATGCGCTGCGTAACGTGCTGATCGCGCCAATCACCGTGATCATGTTGTACATCCCGTGGCTGCTGTCGAACGTGATCGTGGTCGAGGTGTTCTTCGCCTACAAAGGCTTCGGCTCGCTGCTCTACACCGCGTCGTTGAACCATGACGTCTACCTGATCGAAGCCTGCGCGATGATCAGCGGCATCGTCGTCGGCGCGACTAAAATTTTCTCGGACCTGGCCTACACCTGGCTCAACCCGCGCATTACCTTGCGCAGTCTTGGCGGAGGTGGGCAATGAATGTCCTCAACGCGTTCAAACATCCCCTGGCGTTGCTCGGTTTGTTGCTGGTCGGCGGCTGGGCGCTGATGGCGCTGTTCGCGCCGTGGCTGGCGCCTCATGACCCGCTGGAGAGTTTCACCCCGCTGCTGACGCCGATGACTCCGGATGGCGACGGCCTGCGCTTCCTGCTGGGCACCGACATGATCGGCCGGGACATTCTCTCGCGCCTGATCTGGGGCACCCGCACCGTACTGTTCTGGTCGATCTTGGCGACGCTGACCGCATTCGCCGTCGGCATCGCCATGGGCCTGTGTGCCGGTTACTTCAATGGCTGGGTCGATGCGCTGCTGTCCTATGTCGCCGACACCGTGTTGTCGTTCCCGGTGCTGGTGTTGTACATCGTGATCATCATCGCCCTGGGCGCTTCGGCGCTGAACATTCTGATTGCGGTGACCTTCACCAGTGCCCCGGCGATCTTCCGGATCATGCGCGCGCTGACCATCGACATCCGCTCTCGGGACTACGTGCTCAGCGCCATCACCCAGGGCGAAGGGTCACTGCGGATCATGCTGGTGGAAATCCTGCCAAATTGCGGTGGCCCGTTGATCGTCGATTTCTGCCTGCGCATCGGCTACACCGCGATCATGATCGGCGCCCTTGGCTTCCTCGGCCTCGGCCTGCCACCGCCGACCCCTGACTGGGGCGGCATGATCAACGAAGGCCGCAGCATGGCCATCGCCTTCCCGCACCTGGTGATCTTCCCGTGCATTGCCATCTCCACCCTGATGCTGGGCCTGAGCCTGTTGGCGGATGGTCTGGACGAACACGCCCAAAAGGGCGCAAGGAGCTGAGCATGAGTCATCAGCAAGTATTGAGAGTGGAAAACCTCTCCATCGAACTGCCCGCCGGCGCCGATCGTAGCCACGCGGTCAAGGGCATCAGCCTGGATGTACGCAAGGGCGAAATTCTCTGCGTGATCGGCGAGTCCGGCTCCGGCAAATCGGTGCTCTCGGCCGCAATCATGGGCGATTACGCCAAAGGCCTGCGCCACACTGAAGGCGTGATTGATTTCCTCGGCGACGATATTTGCCGCATGGACGAAAGCGCTCTGCGCAAGCTGCGCGGCAACCGCATTGCGATGATTTTCCAGGAACCCATGGCAGCGCTGAATCCGGCGATTCGCATCGGTCAGCACGTCGAGGAAATCTTCGACATTCACGCGCCGCAAATGCCCGCCACAGAGCGCCGCGAACGCATGCTCGCGCTCCTGGATTCGACCCAATTGCCCGATCCGCCACGGATTGCCAACAGCTTTCCGCATCAACTCTCGGGCGGCCAATGCCAACGGGTGGTGATTGCCATGGCGCTGGCGATGAACCCGGATTTGCTGATTGCCGACGAGCCGACGACGGCGCTGGATGTGACCACACAGGCCCAAGTGCTGAAACTGGTTCGCGACCTGCGCGGTCGTGGTCAACACGGCATCCTGTTCATCACCCACGACTTCGGCGTAGTGGCGGAAATCGCTGACCGCATCGCCGTGATGGAGGGCGGTGTGCTGGTGGAAATCGGTGAGCGCGATCAAGTCCTGAATGCGCCAAGACACCCGTACACGCGCAAGTTGATTGCCGCTGTTCCGGCACTGCACCCAGAGCTGCACGCACCGTGCGCCGACGGTGAGCTGGCGTTGCGCATCGAGCACCTGACCAAAACCTACAACGTCGGCGGCAGGTCGATCCCGGCGCTCAAGGATGTCTCGCTGCAACTGCCACGGGGCAAGACGCTGGCGATTGTTGGCGAGTCTGGCTCGGGCAAAAGTACCTTGGTGAAAGCGGCGATTCGGCTGGTGGAAAGCGACAGCGGCCACGTCTGGGTCGGTGATACGGATTTCCTCGCGTTGCGCGGTTCTGCGCTGGCGGCCAATCGGCGGCGGATTCAGATGATTTTCCAAGACCCGTACGGTTCGCTCAATCCACGCCATCGGGTCGGCGACATCATCGCCCGCGCGGCGCAATTGCGCGGGTTGTCGGCCAAGGATGCGTGGACCGAGGCCGGTGATCTGCTGGAACAGGTCGGGCTCAAGCGTGACGCCCTCAAGCGCAAGCCCCGGCAGTTCTCCGGCGGCCAGCGCCAACGCATCGGCATTGCCCGGGCCTTGGCAATGCGCCCGGAAGTGCTGATCGCGGATGAAAGTGTCTCGGCGCTGGATGTCTCAGTGCAAAAACAGGTGCTGGAGCTGCTCGCCGAGCTGCAACAGCGCCTCAACCTGAGCATCTTGTTCATCACCCACGACCTGCGCGTGGCAGCGCAGATCAGTGACTACATCGCGGTGATGCGCCAGGGCGAAGTGGTGGAATACGGCACGGCCGAACAGGTGTTGTTGCGACCGCAAAACGCCTACACCCAGACCCTGCTGGCGGCAGCCCCCGGCGCTTCGGCGATTCCAGCGGGGCCTGTTGCCGAACCCGCGCTGAGGCTGATCCGACCGTAAGCCAACTGAGTTAACAACCCTTTTCCCAGGTAGCAGCGTTCGCTGCTCCATGGGCTGCTGTTGCCAACGATAACTAAAAAACCAGGAGTATCACTGTGCGCACAACTACCCAGATTGCGGTCCGTTCCATCGCCCTCATTCCGCTGCTCGGCGCGTTCGCAGCCCCGGCCATGGCGGTGCAGGTCACCGACAACCTTGACCTCGGCGGCGCCATCCGGGCGCGCTGGGACTATGACCCGGACCGGGACATACAGAAGTTCGGCCTGGACACGGTGTTTCTCAGCGCCAAGTACAACTCCGACACCTGGATCGGCGAGGCCCAGTACCGCTTCTACGGGCGCTCCTATCCTTACCAGTACACCAAGAACTACGGCGATATCCAATTCGCCAAGTTCGCCTGGGTCGGCTACAAGTTCAACCCCGACCAGCAAGTGCAGGTGGGCCTGAATACCGTGCCGTTCGGTTTGCAACCGTACTTCGGCAGCACCTTTTACGAAACCCTGGGCAACGTCATCGGCTTGGAAGATGTGCAACAAGTCGGCGCCAAGTACATCCAGCAAAGTGGCGACTGGAACCTCCAGGCCGGCTACTACCTGCGCCCGGCGTGGCAAGGTAAAGGCACCAGCAAAGGGGTGACGTATTCCAGCGTGGTGTCCGGGGCCGACAGCTACGTGGGCGACGGGAGCGACAACCAGGAACGCAATACCGTGGTGCTGCGCGTGGCCAAAGCCCTGGACCTCGGCGCGTGGAAATCCGAAATTGGCATTTCCGGCCTGACCTCGACCCTGGAAAACAAGGACACCGATAACGATGGCCGCCGCAACGCGGTGGCCGTGCATTACCTCGGCAAGAACGGTCCATGGGGCGTGCAACTGCAAGCGGCGCGGCAACAGATGTCGCCGCGCAACCGTGGCAGCGATGAAGTGGTCACACTCGGCGGGTACGACGGCACCTACAACGTCGCCAGTCGAGGCAATTTGTACGTCGCCGACCTTAGCTATGACGTCGCCGGCAAATACCTGTTCGACCAGATAAGCGGTGTGAAGCTGTACGCCAACTACAGCGCCTTCGATAAATCCGCCGACGCGTTCAAGACGTCACAACGGCTGATCCTCGGGACCTCGTTTTCCTTCAGCAAACTGTGGATCGCGACGGAATGGTTGTACGGAAAAAATGACCCGTACATTGGTGGCAGCAGTTACACCCAGAGCTTGGGGGCTGGCGGCAGTAACCAGTGGGAAAACCAGCTGTACATGAACATTGGGTACTACTTCTGATCCGGGTTTTTTGTTGCCCTTGAGGACGACTTCGCCAGCAGGTCCGCTTCCACAGGTTTAGCGCATAACGTGTGGGAGTGGACCTGCTCGCGAATAGCATAAACAACACTTGCATCAGCCCATCACTGAGGAGTCAGATACGCACTACAACATGTCCACCAAAAACAATAAATCTGCCCACGCATTAATGCGTCGAAGGCCGGCCGGAGTCACCCTTCATGCGTCAACTGCCCTCGCTCAACATGCTGCGCGTCTTTGAAGAAGTCGCGCGGCATCGCAGTTTCAGCCAGGCGGCTTTGGGTCTGAACGTCACCCAAGGCGCGGTCAGCCGTCAGATCAAGCAGCTTGAAGATTATCTCGGCGTGGCGCTGTTTATCCGCACGCCCCAAGGCCTGTCGCTGACCGAAACCGGCCTTGCCCTCTCCCCCCAATTGAGCAATGCCTTCGACCACGTCGAACGCGCCCTGCAAGCGGTGCGTGTGCCGAACCTGCGCCAACGCCTGCGCATCGTCGCGCCACCCACCTGGGCGACGCGCTGGTTGTCGGCGCATTTGCGCGCGTTCTGCCAACGCTACCCGGACATCAGTCTCAGCGTGACCCACCAGAACGGCAATGACAGCCTCGCGGAAATCGACTGCCACATCCGCTTCGGCCTCGAAGCGGCCAACCATTGCAGCAGTCAGTTGCTGGTGATGGAACGGCACATGGCAGTCGCCAGCCCCGAGTTGTTCGTCAATGGCCAGCCGCCGGATCTGCGGGAGTTTGCGCTATTGCACATCCTGCATGACGGCAAACGCTTGAAGGTCTGGGAGAACTGGTTGGCGGCGATGGGCCGCGAGGATGTCGATGCCGCGCAAGGGCTGGAGTTCAGCACGCTGGACCAGGTGATCCACACGGCACTGGCCGGTGGTGGGCTGGCGGTGATTGACCGACAGATGATTGAAAAGGAACTGGCGAATGGCAGCCTGGTGCCGATCACTGCCGTGGAAGTGATCGGGCCATATGGGTATTGGCTGGATGTGGCGAACGACAAACAGGGGCTGTCGAAAGTGCAGTTGTTTACGGATTGGTTGGGATTGGTCAGCAATCCCTGAAACACCGACGTTCAAATGTGGGAGCGGGCTTGCTCGCGAAAGCAGTGTGTCAGACAGCATAAATGCCAACTGATACACCGCCTTCGCGAGCAAGCCCGCTCCCACATTGGGTGTGTGATGGGTTTTAGATTGGGGCTGCGACTTTTGTGGCCACAGGCGCCGCGCTCTCCATCGGACTCTGCGCCTTGCACGCCTGGCTCAGTGTCAGGGATTTGGTTTCCGGTGCCCAGGCCCAGGAAATGATCGCACCCAGTGCGAGAATCGACGCCAGGATGCCCATGGTTGGGCTCAAGCCGATACCCGCCACGCTCACCGGCAACAGGAAGGTGCTGACCGCCGAGCCCAAGCGACTCACTGCCGTTGCCAGGCCAATCCCGCTGGCCCGCACTTCGGTCGGGAAGCTCTCGGCCGGGAACACGCCCACCAGATTGCTTACGGCTGATAACACCAACGTGAACACGCCAAACACCAGCACCATCAGGAAGGCCGCGCTGCCCGGTAACGCCGCCAGCAGGAACAAGGCTACCGCAAGGATGATGAACGAATTGATCAGGAAGCCTCGGCGCGAGAACTTCACCGTGCACCAGATGCCCATTAATGCGCCGAGGATCAGCAGCATGTTCAGCATCAATTCGGTGCCAAAGCCCTCCGCCAGGCCCAACTTCTGCAGAATCGACGGCAGAAAGGTGTAGATCGCAAAGTAAGGCATCACGATGCAGACGAAGAACAGGCAGTTGAACGCGGTGCGCTTGCGGTATTCGCGGCTGAACAGCACCGCGTAGCCCGAACGGGTTTCGCTGGAGCGGGTTTCATCGAGTTCGACATTATCGCCCAGGTGTTTTTTGACAATCGCCCGTGCTTCGGCGATCCGCCCCTGATTGACCAGCCAGCGCGGTGACTCCGGTGTGCCGATTCGCGCGATCAGGATGAGCGCCGCCGGGATTGCCGATGAAGCCAGCATCCAGCGCCAGGCGTCATCACCGAGGCTGAGCATCGCGGTGCCGACGAAGGTCGCGGCGACGTAGCCGAAAGTCCAGATAACGCTGAATGAACCGAGCAACACGCCCCGGTGTTTTTTCGGCGAAAACTCCGCGAGCATCGCGTGGCCGACGCTGAAGTCGCCGCCCAGGCCGATACCGATCAGCACCCGGCAGAGGAATAGCTGCATCGCAGTTTCAGCGTAGAACTGCATCACCGAAGCAACGGTGATCAGGACAAAACTGACCAGGAAGATTTTCTGCCGCCCGAGCTTGTCGGAGATCCAGCCGAAGAACAGGCTGCCAACAAACAGGCCAATCAGTGCCGAAGCGCCGATCAGGCCTTGCCAGAAGGCATCGAGCTGCATCTGCGGGCTGAGCAATGTAAAAGCAATACCGATCAGGCCCAGGATATAGCCGTCGGTGAAATGTGCGCCGAAAGTGAGACCGGCAATTTTAATATGGAAGCGCCCGATGGGCAGGTCATCGATCTTTATCGATTGAGCGGACATGTTCGTCTCCAGTTGTTGTTATTGAAGGAGAAATGAAACCGATAGCTCTTGAACCTGTGGGAGCGGGCTTGTTCGCTCCCACAGAGATGCCGGTGGGGGGCTAGAGGCCGCCCATCAACAGGTATTTGATTTCCAGGTAGTCTTCCAGACCGTACTTGGAGCCTTCGCGCCCCAGGCCCGATTCCTTGATGCCGCCAAACGGCGCGACTTCCGTGGAGATGATGCCTTCGTTGATCCCGACCATTCCGGCTTCCAGGCCTTCGGCCATGCGCCAGACGCGACCGATGTCGCGGCTGTAGAAGTACGCCGACAATCCGTAGGGCGTGTCATTTGCCCGTTGCAATACGTCGGCTTCGTCCTTGAAGCGGAAGCACGCGGCTACGGGGCCGAAGGTTTCGTCCTGGGCGATCAGCATGTCGCTGGTGGCATCGGTAAGAATGGTCGGCTGGTAGAACGTGCCGCCAAGCGCATGCCGACGACCGCCGCACAACAGCGTGGCGCCCTTCTCCAAGGCGTCACTCACGTGCAACTCAACCTTGGCCAACGCCGCTGCGTTGATCAGCGGACCTTGCTCGGTTTCACCGTCCAGCGCATTGCCGACGCGCATCGCAGCGACCGCTTCAGCGAGTTTGCCGGTGAACGCTTCGTAAACGCCGTCCTGGATGAAGAAACGGTTCACGCAGACGCAGGTCTGCCCGGTGTTGCGGAATTTCGAGGCCATCGCGCCTTTCACGGCGGCGTCCAGATCAGCATCGTCAAACACAATGAACGGCGCGTTGCCGCCCAGTTCCAGCGAGACTTTTTTCAGCGTATCCGCCGCTTGGCGCATCAGTAGTTTGCCGGTGCGGGTAGAGCCAGTGAACGAAAGTTTGCGCACGATGCCGGAAGCTTGCAGTGCTCCGCCAATCGCCACGGCGTCACCGGAAACCACGTTGAACACCCCGGACGGAATCCCCGCCTGCTCGGCCAGCACTGCCAGGGCGAAGGCTGACAACGGCGTCTCCTCCGACGGCTTGAGAATCATTGTGCAACCCGCCGCCAGCGCCGGACCGACCTTGCGCGTGACCATTGCCAGCGGGAAGTTCCAAGGGGTGATCGCCGCAACCACACCGATGGCTTCCTTGACCACGATGATTCGCGCATCCGCCTTGTGGCTCGGGATCACATCACCGTAAGCGCGCTTGGCCTCTTCGGCGAACCATTCCAGAAAGCTTGCGGCGTAGACCACTTCGCCCATGGCTTCGGCGAGCGGTTTGCCCTGTTCGCGACTGAGCAAGGTGGCGAGATCTTTCTGGTTACTCAGCATCAGCTCGCTCCAGCGCTTGAGGCGCTGGCTGCGTTCTTTGGCGGTCAATTTTCGCCAGGCCGGCAAGGCGCGGTTGGCGGCAGCAATGGCGAGGTTGGTTTCCTCGGCGCCGGCCTTTTGCACGTCGGCGATCACTTCGCCATTGGCCGGGTTCAACACCGGATAGGTCGCGCCCCCGCTCGACCATTGGCCGTCGATGAAATTACCGTTACGGATCAGCGAGCTCATGCCACAGCCTCAGTCAGAGTAAAGCGTTCCAGACCCGGGCGAGCCGAGCGCAGGATGCGTTTGCCGGCGGTGTAATCGTTGATCACGTCGCACGGGGTGTAGTTGCGTTCCAACTCATGCAGTTCTTCGGCGTCGAGCCTGGTTTCCAAGGCTGCCAAGGCACTGTCGAACTGCGCGGTGGTATCGGCGCCGACCAGCATGCAATCGACGCCCGGATGATTGGCAACCCAGGCTTGAGCGATCTGCGCGTTCGAGACCCCACGGGCGCGGGCCACGCGCTGTACCGAATGAGCGATCTCGAACGAGGCCTCGTCGCTGTACATCTGCTGAGTGAAGAAGTCGGTCTGGTTGCGGGTCGATTGCACATCGCCGGTCAGTAAGCCGCGAGCCAGCGGACTGAACACCGAAACGCCAAGACCCTGATCACGACAGAACGGAATCATCTCGCGCTCTTCTTCGCGGTAGGCACAGTTCAGTTGCAGCTGCATGTTGATCGGCTTGACCCAGCCGTTGCGTTCGCAAGCCATGAGGATCTTCGCCAGCTGCCCGGTGAGCATGGTCGACACACCGATGTAGCGAGCCTTGCCGGAGCGCACAATGTCGTTCATCGCACTCATGGTTTCTTCAACCGGGGTATTCAGGTCGAAGTAATGCAGCATGAACACATCGACGTAATCCATGTTCAAGCGCTTCAGCGAGGCGTCGATGCTGTCCATGATGTGCTTGCGCGAATGACCGCTGGCGTTGATGCCGTTGCGGGTGCCGTAGCCGACCTTGGTGGTGATCACCAGATCTTCGCGGCGAGCCAGACGCTTGACGATGCGCCCGACCACTTCCTCACCGACACCAGCGGAATAGAAATCCGCCAGGTCAATGAAGTTCACCCCGTTGTCGAGGGCATGGGCGACGATCGGCTCGCTTTGCTTTTCATCGAAGATCCACGGTTTCCAGTCCGGGGTGCCCATGTTCATGGTGCCCAGGCACAGGCGGGAGACTTGCAGGCCGGAGTTGCCCAAACGGATGTATTGCATGGCTCAGACCTCAGGCTTTCGGGGTGTAGAAAGGGTTGCTGATGTGAGCGACCACATCCGCCAGTTGCGCGGTTTCCGGTTTGCCGGTCAGGGCGGCGCGGATCGCGGTGCGGCAGGCGTTGTAGTTGTTCAGGTACACCGCATCAAGGTCATCGCAGGCCGGGTTGACCCAGTTGGCGGTGACAATGGCCCACTCGTCCTCGGCTTCCGGTGGCAACGTGCCGTCCAGCAGCGCTTCCAGCACAGCCTTGGCAATCCCGGCCTGGGACGCGCCCCAGGTGGCGTTGCCGTGCAAATCGCTGCTGATCGCGGCTTTGTTGACGTAAAGGGTCATCGGCTTGACCGGGATGTTCGGTTGGGCGATCACCATAAAAGGGCAATGCCCCTGGCTAGGCGACGCCAAACTGTTGGCAAACGCCTGCCCCGCCGGCCCGTTGCGCGGGCCGATCAGGATGTTGATGTGTGCGGCATTCACGCCAGGACCTTCGAAACCTTCACCGATGTACAGGTCGAGTTCTTTCATGAGTCTTTACTCTTTTTGGATTTTTTGGGGTGATCAGAAGCGCACGCGGATCGTAAAGATCACGTGGCAAACATCGGGATACGAAGAGCGCAACACGAGGCTGGCGGGGACGCGGCAGTGGGGCTTAGTCATGATTGCAAACGCTCTTTTTGTTATTGATGAGCTGTGTTTGCGATTTTTTAACATCGGGGGCCGCAGGGGCTGTAACCATTAAAAGTCATGGGGGTATGAGTTCTCCTCATACCCAGCCAACGCCCGCGCGGGACTGGCATTCACGTTGATAAAGGGACAAAGCGCGCGTGCTACAGACGGCGTCCACTCACAGGACGCAGTGACGACTCCATCAAGGGCAGACCCCGGCCGCGTACCTGACCCAAGCAGGTAAAATCGCCTTGCAACCCAAGCAGCGACGGTTCAGTGCTCACCCCCTGCTCTGCCGAGCATCAACAGGGATGTCGAGGCTGAAGGTTGCGCCCTGTCCCGCTCCGTCGCTGTGCACGGTCAAGCTGCCACCCATTTCCTGCGCGGCGAGCGCGCAGCTGTGCAGGCCGAAACCGTGGCCCTCTTTGCGCGTCGTGAAGCCATGGGAAAAGATACGCGTCAGGTGCTCGGGCGTAATCCCGTTGCCGTTGTCAGCCACCGTGATACGCAGGACTGGCCCGTCCGCGAGGGCGGCGCTGAAGGTGATGCACGGGCTGCGATCGACCACCCCGTCCAGCGCCTGATTGGCGTTTCTGATCAGGTTCATCAGAATCAGCAGCACTCGGTGCCGGTCCAGCGACAGCAGGGGCAAGTCGGCAATGTCCTTGACCACTCTCACCTCCTGGCGCACCCGTGCCCCGGCGCTCATGCTTAAGGCATCATCGATCAATTCCGAGACCGGTATTGTCTCGACGACACTGACGGCAACGGCATAGGACTGCTGGGCCGCTACAATGGTTTTGATGTGGTCAATGCCCTTGGTGAGTTGCCCGAGCTCTTCGATGATGCCCTGTTGCTCTGCCGTCACCACCTCCGCCAGCTTGAGCAGGTAGTCGGGCAGCATCTTCCCTTTGTTGTCGCGGGTGAGGAATTCGCTCAGGTCATTGATGTGCTCGTTCAGCATCTGAGCCACCTTGCCCAGGCCCTGGGCCTTGGAAGTGCGCATCTGACTGCTGACCAGTTCTGCCGATACGTTCACGCTGTTGAGGACATTGCCGACGTTGTGCAGCACCGTCGTGGCGATTTCGGCCATGCCCGCCTGACGGGATTTTGCATTCAGTTCGGCTTGCACCTGGCTCATGCGCAGGGCCGCACGTACGCGAGCCTTGAGCTCCAGCGGCGAGAAGGGTTTGGCAATATAGTCATCGGCGCCACTTTCCAGCCCGGAGACGCATGCCTCGCTGCCGCCGCGGGCGGTCAGCAGGATGACGGGTATATGGGCGAAACCCGCGCTGGCTTTGATTCTGGCGGTCAGGCCAAAGCCGTCGAGCTCCGGCATCATCACATCCGAGAGCACCACATCGATTGCTCGACGCTGCAGTGTTGCCCAAGCCTGTTCTCCATCAGCTGCGGTGACGACGATGTAGTCGTCGCGCAAAAGCTCGCTGAGGTAGCTAAGCATTTCCGGGCTGTCATCTACCACTAGCACCCTGGACTGCAAGGCGTGCTCCGGGGCGCCCTCTCCAGTCGAGGCGGGGTCGTTGCTACTGCCATGGCGACCGTCGTCGAAAAGCAGGTGGCGCTGCTCGGCTGTGATGATGGTGGTCGGTGACGAGCGTTCATGCAGATTGCTGACTTCGGTCGGCACTGTGTTTTGCTCCGCCCCCCGCGCCAATCGAACAAAGAAGCACGACCCCCGTCCAGGCTCACTGTTGACGCCGACTTCGCCCCCCATCAGCTCGACCAGATCCTTGACCAGGGCGAGACCGATGCCTGTGCCGCTGTATTGGCGCGTGGCGGAGTTATCGATCTGGGAAAACCGCTGGAACAGCAGCGGCAGTTTGTCAGGCGCAATGCCAATGCCCGAGTCTTGCACCGACAGCTCAAATCGCTCGTCATCGAGCGCAGTGACGGCCAGATGCACGGTACCGCCGGCGGGGGTGAACTTGATGGCGTTACTCACCAGGTTGAGCAGAATCTTCTCGAAGTGCCGGGGGTCCAGGAACACCGTGCCAAGGGCGGGATCGATGCTGCAGGTCAAGGTGCAACCTTTGCCCTTGGCCACCATGGCGGCATCCTCGGCCAACACACCCACCGCCTGGTTCAAGTCAATCGGCGCCGGACACAACTCAAACTTGCCGGCTTCAGCCTTGGAGAAATCGAGGATGTCGTTCACCCGGTTCATCAAGCGCAGCGCGTTGCGTTGGGCGCGCTCGATTTGCACACGCCAGTCCGCCGGCGGAGTGGTTGCCGCCGAGAGCTGCTCCAGCGGGGCCAGAATGAGCGTCAGAGGGGTGCGCAATTCGTGGCTGACCGTGGCCACGAAATCGCTCTTTGCCTGGTTAGCCGTATCGGCCTGGTTGCGCGCCTGAATGAGCTCGACGGCCTGCGCCTCCAGCACCTCAGTCTGCCGGTGCAGCGTGTCGGTTCGTTCGGCGACCATTCTCTCCAACGAGGCCTGGAGCTGCTGTCGTTCGGCCTCAGCTTCGGCCTCCAGCACCCGGATGCGCAACGCATTTTCTTGGAACACCCGCACGGCCCGCGTCATGATCCCAATCTCATCGCCGCGTCCGGCGCTGGCGATCTCGGCGGTCAGGTCACCGGCAGCAAGCCGGCGCATGACCGAGGCCAGGGCGACGATGGGCTGCGCGACAAACCGCGAGGTGCTCCAGGCGATGGCACCGGCCAGCAGGATGGCGACGGTGCCCGCGATGATCGCCGCAAGCATGCCGCGATCCTTGTGGGCCAAGGCGTCTGAGCGCGCCTCGCCAGCGAAGCGCGCAACCAACAGGCCCGCGCTCCGAGCCTCGTTGCGAACTTGGTCACGCGCGTCGCTCAAGGCGTTGCTCGCCTGATGGAACCTGGCGAATGCGGCCCGGTAGCCGGCAATCTGATCGCTGACCGTCAGGGGTGTAGCGCTGGTCTGCGGCCCTACAGACGAAGGGAGAACGCGAGAAAGACGGGAGAGCTCATCCAGGATGGCGCCGACAGCGTCCGCGACCTCGGCCGACGGTGTCAGGCGAAACGACAACGTCTGCGCTTCCAGGGTGGCCACCCGCTCGGCGAAACGCTTGGACAATGCGGCTGCATTTTGCAGTAACCCGGTGGCTGCCTGAATGTCGCTGGCGTCACGGGCAACGTGCTCGTCCACCTCACCCAACATTGCTTCGAGGCGCTCGGCCACATCCCCAACCGCGCCGAGATGTCCCAAAGCGTCGCCTCCCAGGGGCTTGGGCGCCTTGCCAAGCTGCTCGACCGCCAGGCTGGCCGCCGTGATCGCCGTCGCCAACTGCCCCAGGGCCTCCACCTCCTGTGGCGTTTCCATCAACTCGCGCAATTGCTCGACCACGGGCGGCAGTGCCGCGCAGGCGTTCCTCGCCGCAGTGGCGGCCGCCCCATCACCGGTCACCAGCACCTTGGCCACATTGGCGGTGATGATCCGCTCGCCGTTGCGCAGGATATCCAGGATGCGATGGGCGCTCTCAATATTGCTCACCTGCGCCTTGTGGTCAGCGGCGCGGGAATCAAGCCCCTTCAGCCCATCGGCGATGCCCTGTTCGACGAGGGTCGTCGCCTCTCGCATTCGGCTGTAGTGGGCTGTCATGTTCTCCGTTTCGCCATCCATGGTCAGGGTCGCCGCCCGTAAGGCGGCGATCGCCGCAGAGAGTCTTTCCAGACTGCCCTTGAGCGATTGCGCCTCTACCACCGGAATGTCGTCAAGGCCGGCGATAGCTGTCGCCACCATGCCTTCTGCCTGGGACAGGCTTTCCTGGTCGCGGGTGGCAATGAAGTTTTCCACCCGCCCGGTGGCCCCGTTGACCGAGGCCAGGATCTCTGCGGAATGACTGGCGGAATCCACCGCACGCACCATGCCTCGCAGGCCGTAGAGGTTCACCAGCGATACCGCCAGCATCAAGAACACCAGTGCGGCAACCGCCAGGCCAATCCTGACGGCAATGGGCCTGGCCGTGGCTGATTTGAATGTCAACATGGGGCCTCGCCTCCTCGACCGCCGCTACTGTTTCTTGACCTCCGGCAAAGGCGCCGGCGCCGCCGTATTGTTGATGGCCGCGTCGATCATCGCCGCAACGGAAGCCTGGCTGTAGAAAGGGTTGGCGGCGCCGCCCACCGGCATAGTGGCGAGCCAGGTGTCCAGGTCTTTCGCATCGATACGCACCAGCGGCACCTCGACGAACTTCGGCACCGGCTTGCCCGCCAGGATCTGCTGGGCCACCCAAAACCCCACTTGGGAGACACTCGGGGAGGCAGAGACAGAGACGGTCTCGTAGCCATTGGCATCGCGCTCCTGTTTCCACAAGGCGAGTTCGTCCTGGCGGTTCCCCATCACGATGATCGGCAAAGGGCGTCCTGCCGCCTTGAACGCCATCGCCGCCCCGTAACCATCGCCCCCCTGAGTCGCCACGGCATCAATCCTGGGCAACGACAGCAGCGCCAGCGCCACCTCCTTGCGGGCGACGGAAGCCGTCCAGTTGCCGTATACGGTCTTGGCGATTTTCAGTCCCGGATAGTCGCTGGCGGCCTTGCGAATGCCGTCGCTGATGTTTTTATCGGTGGCATCGCCGGCAATGCCGCGGATCTCCAGCAACGTTCCGTTGCCCTTAAGGCGCTCGGCGATGTAATCCATTTCCACACGGCCCATGGCGGACCAGTTGTAATCCACGGTATAGACGCAACGTTCGGTAACCAGGCTGGCCATGACGACCACCACGATGCCCGCGTTGCAGGCGTCGCGGATGACCCCGTTAAGGGCCGTGTCGGAAGCGGCCAGGATGACAATGGCATTGACGCCCTTGACGATCATGTCCTGGATATGGGCGGCCTGTTCCGATGCCGAGTTATTGGCGCTGACTACCGGGGCCTCCCGGATCAAGCCATCCTTTTGCGCTTGGAGCGCAATTTCCTGCCAGTTGCGCACCATCACCTTGCGAAAATCGCTGCCCGCGTAGGAGTTGCTGAAGGCAATGCTATAGCCTGCGGTAGGGCCGCCAGCGATGCCATCGTCAGCCGCTTGGGCTGGATTGGCGGCAACGATCGCCATCCCCGCCACGCAGCCGGCGAAGCGCCACAAGAGTGTGTGGAGTGGTTTAGTGTTCATGCTGTTCTCCGGCGCGCCTGGGATTGACCAGCAGTAATCCACCCGCACCTGCCGACAGTCCGGATCGACGGCTTGATCTGGGGGGAGCAGTTGGCACGCAGATAGGAGATCTTCGACTCTGTGAAGTTTGGCGCAGGCATTGAACGTCTCCCTGTATGGCACGTGCGGGGTTGTTACGTATTGCCTTTGGAAAAACCTGAAGCCCACCACGCTAGTGTTTTGCCTGCATTGGCAATGATCATAGTATCAAAGTGCCCGCTTCGCGCGGCCTTGGAGGATTTCAGCCAATTGAGCGCCCCACAAGGCGATGCGCAAATATCCGTCCTTGGACTGAGAGGTCTAGCAGGTGCGGCTCGCCGCTCAGGACAACAGAAACGAAAAACCGCGACTGGCCGCACTGCGCTCATATTCTAGGAGGCACTCATAGTCAGCCTCACTGGCCGGCAGGACTTCCTTGATCGCGAGGTCACGGGAAACCACAGGAAGCTGGCCCAAGGCTTCGTTCATTGCGTTCCTGATTGAAACGGCGTCCGCAGCCGTTTGACCAATCGAGGTTATGTAAGGCAGGCAGGGACTGCGCGCACTCCGCACGAGGATCCTGAGGCCTTCGATCTCGGCACTGTGATCTCTTGCAAGATAGTCGTAGGTGACGCTGTCGATGGACGCCAAATCGCCCTCGCCTGCTTTCAGCCGTCGCATGCTCTCCCGGTGGGATCCGGTGAAGGTGAGTGTCGAGAAAAACCCACGGTCGCTGATCCCGGCCAGCGTGTGGCGCAATAAATTCATTCCTGAGTTGGAATCCCGGGCGTTGATCAGGCCATGGCTGCCCTGGAAACCCGCCAGGTCAGTCATGGCCGAATCAGCCCTGCAGAGCAGCACACTGCAATGATCCCCCCCCGAGCTATGGGTAAGCTCATAGCTCGGGCGCCCTATCAGCCTCACCTTTCCCCGCAATGACGTGACGAATGGATAGCCGCAGGTCTGGGATAACAACAGATCCGGGGAACGCCAGTGCGCCGGGAGATCAACGATCTGTTTTTGCCCTCGGCGCTCGCCGAGAATCTCCAGGATGCGCTCAAGCCAGGCGTGCTGTGCCTGTAAAACCCTGGCGGGAGCGAGGTACATGGATAGATCGCTGGTCATATGACATCCATTCAGAGGGAGCGATTGCCGCTGATCACAACAGGAAATGGTTGGCAGGCGTCTTCAAGCCCAAGCGATCCCTCAGTGTCCCGGGTTCATACTCCTGGCGGAACACCCCTTTGGCTTGCAGCAAGGGCACCACGCCACGGGTGAATGTTTCGAAGTCAGTAGGCAAAAACGGAAACATGAGGTTGTAGCCATCGACGGCATTCGACTCGTATAACGCTGCAAGCTTATCGGCAATATGCTCCGCCGTTCCGATCAGCAGCCAGGTACTTGAACTCTTGACCAACCGGCGTCCTATTTCGCGGATGGACAAGGAGGTGTCGTACTGCTTGAGCAGGGCCAGCTCAGTTCGAATGCCATCAAACTCGGACTCATCCGGCAACGCTGGCAATGGTCCGTCCGGCGATAGACCTGTCAAGTCCAGGCGGGTGTAGCTGGAGACCAGGTCAATCGCTACCGCATCGATAATCAGGCTGTCCTCCAGGTGCCGACGTCGTTCCTCCTCAGTCTCATCCCCGAGCACCACCGGAAGCACGCCGGTGATGATTTTCAGATCACTGGAATGCCTGCCCTTCAACTCGAGTCGGCGATTCAAATCGGCCCTGTACGCCAACCCCTCTTCGACCGAATTGATAAAACAGAAGTGCACGTCCGCATGCGCGGCGGCCAGGTTTTTGCCGGCTTCAGAAGACCCCGCCTGCGCAAGGACCGGATGGCCCTGGGGTGGACGCGGCACGTTAAGCGGCCCACGTACGTTGAAATGTGCGCCTTTGTGATTGATCGGGTGAATTTTCGATGGGTCGGCAAAGTCGCCCGTACCCTTGTCAAACGCTAGCGCACCCTCCTCCCAGGAGTCCCAGAGCTGCTTGACGACGTGGATGAATTCCTCGGCCCGCAGATAACGATCACCGTGCTTGGTTACGCCTGACAATCCGAAATTCGAGGCCTCCTCTTCCAGCCAGGACGTCACGATATTCCAGCTGGCTCGCCCTGCGCTGAGGTAGTCCAGCGAAGCAAAATAGCGCGCGAGGTTGAAGGGCTCGTTATAGGAAGTCGAAGCCGTGCCCATCAGCCCGATGTGCTCGGTAACCGCAGCCAGTGCGGACAAAAGCGTTATCGGTTCCAGGCGGGCGTTGGCATAGTGCCTCAACCCGCTGGCCACGGAGTCCCAGACTGCGACGTGATCCGCGACAAAAACCGCATCAAACTTCGCCGCCTCCGCCGCCTGCACGAGTTTTACGTAGTAACCCAGCGTCAATATCTCTTGGGTCGGTGCCAGCGGGTGGCGCCAGGAAAAACGATGATCGCCCTGGGGATTAAAAAAGAACAAATTCAAAATCATACTTTTATTCGACATAACGCCTCCGCGACCTTACCCACGTCGCATTGATTTTCACTGGGCCGTCTTGACGGTATGTTCGGCGACCCACTGCGCCGCGACTTTCGCGGGGTCCTTGTGATCGATATCAACCAGGCGATTGAGTTGCTTGAGGTCGTCATCGGTCAGTTTTGCAGAGACCTCGTTGAGCACCTGGGTGACTTCCGGGGTCAGCAGCGCCTTGCGACCCAGTGGCGTGATGTTTTGCAGGGGCTGTTGGTGCTTGTCGTCCTCAAGGACAACCCAAGGCTCTTTGGCCAGGATGCCTTGCGTGGAGACCACCGTGGCCACGTCGATAGCGCCGGAGTTCAACGCCAGCCGCGACAACGGCCCGCCCATGTCCAGCGACTTGATGCTCTTGAAGTTGATGCCGTAGACCGCCTTTAACCCGGGCAGGCCTAACGCAGCCGTGGCAACTTCGGGAGGCCCACCCAGGGTGAAATCTCCCGAAACGGGCGCCAGGTCGGACAAGGTGCGCAGGTTGTACTTTTCTGCGGTCTTTTTGGTGACAGCCCAGGCGGTAATGGAGCCTGCGGACGAAGGCTCAAGCAGCTGGAGGTCCGCCGGCAACTTCTGTTGCAAAGCGCCGAGGATCTCCTTTTGGCTGGTCAGGGCGGTCTTGTCGTCATAGAAACTCAACAGTGACCCCAGGTATTCGGGTACGACGTCTATATCGCCGTTTTCCAGGGCCTGGGCGATGATCTGGCGGTTGCCGAGATTGAGTCGGGTCTTGACGTCTATCCCTTGATTTTTCAAGGCTGACGCATAGATGTTGGCGAGAATCGTCTGCTCGGAAAAATTGGCCCCTCCAATGGTGATGGACTGAGCGCTGGCAAACGCGCTGCCCACCAGCAAGCCTAACCCCAGCAGCAATGAAACCGAGTGCGCTGAGCGAGCCTTCGAACGTTGTTTGTTTTTCATGTGGGTTTGCACCTCTGCAGAGTTAATACACACTTTCAAATGCCTCAGGTCATGTAGCGCTTAGTTCGATTTTCCCCGCCCGCCATTTTCTAACCATGAATCTTTCTATCATTGAACAAACCCACTCACTGACAATCGCCAGTGCCGACACCATCAGTGCGCCGCCAATAATTTGCGGCGTATCATTTCGGCCCAGTCCATCAATAAGAAACCTGCCCAGCCCACCGAAGCCGGCATACGCGGCGATGGTGGCCGTGGCGATAAGTTGCACCAGGGCTGATCGGAACCCTGAAAAGATCAGCGGAAAAGCCAGCGGCAACTCGAGCTGAAAAAACATCTGCCCTCTGCGCATGCCCATCGATCTGGCAGCCTGCTTCAGAGATGAATCCACCTGATCGATGCCAACATAGGTATTGGTTAATATCGGCGGGATGCTCATGGTCACCAACGCGATAATCACCGTGCTGGTTTCATAGCCAATGAGCATGATTGCAAGTATCACAATACCCAGGGAAGGTAATGCTCGCCCAATATTGAACAGCCCTATCGCCACCTGCGCGCCTTTGCGATAGTTAGCCAACAGTACGCCAAGCGGCAACGCTATTGCGCAAGCAATAACCAGGCTCAAGGACACATAATAAATATGCTCTGCCAGCCGAGTCAGGATGCCGTTTTCACCCAACCAATTATCAGGAAGAGAAAACCAAAGGTAGACACTTGCGATCATGTTCATCAGCGCACCCAAGGCACCAGCCATTTATTGATTGAATAAAACAGAAAATCAAAACATAACGCCAACATCACGGTCAGGACCAGGCTGACTGCCACAGGTGTAGTGAAACTTTGAGCCAGCCCGGTAATGAACAACTGGCCCAGTCCACCTTGTCCAATCAAGGCAGTAACAGTCACCAGTCCCACCAAAGTAACCGAGGTTGTTCGTAAGCCTGCCAATAACGCAGGCAGCGCCAGTGGAAGTTCAACCCCGAGGAATCTCTGCATGCGCGTATACCCGAGCGCACGGGCTTCCTCCAATACGTCCGCAGGGTTACTCGCAAGTCCCGCCAAGGTGTTCTGTAACACGATGAGCAAGGAATACAGGCTCAAACCAATGACCGCCGTGGTCTTGGATAACCCGGTAAAAGGCATTATCAAAATAAACAGTGCCAGCGACGGAATGGTAAAGAGTATGCCGCAGACATAAATCATCGGCCGCGCCAGTCCTGGCTGCCACAACGTCAAGAGCACCATTGCACCCGCTAACAACATCCCTATACACAGGCCCAAGGTCACCAGTTGAATATGATCAACTAACAGCTGGCCGATCTGCTGCCAGTTTTCAACGATCCAGGACCAGTCAATCATTGCGCACTTCCGAAGCGGCGCTCATTGAGTGCGCTGTGAAGGCTGGCAATCGACAGGCAACCTTCGTAACCGCCCGCCTCGTCCACGCGAACAACCACACCGATCGGTGCCGTTAGAATTTTAACCAGGGCGTGATGCAATGAGTCGTTACTCGACACCGTGGTCAGCTCCGGAACAGCCACGTCCGATTCACTGACCCACTTCAACGGGTTGGACTTGTCATCCAGGAGAAGTTTGAATTCACAACTGACCTCATCCACCGGAAGATCAGAAACCTTCATCAGCGAAAGTCTTTTTAACAGCGGATCTTTGCCGATAAAGTTCTTCACAAACTCGCTGGCAGGATGGGCAAGGATGTTGTGAGGGGTATCGAACTGAACAAGTTTTCCTTCGCCCTCGAAGATGGCAATCCGATCACCAATCTTGATGGCCTCCTCCATATCATGGGTCACCAGGATAATGGTTTTATGCAAACGTCTCTGAAGTGCAACCAGTTCATCCTGCAGTCGCTCGCGTATCACCGGATCAAGCGCGGCAAAGGGTTCGTCCATCAATACAACCGGTGGGTCCGAGGCCAATGCCCGCGCCAGGGCGACACGGCTTTGCTGTCCGCCCGACAGCTGATTAGGGTAGCGGTCCAGAAATTCCGGCTGAAGCCCAACCAGGGAGATGAGTTCGCTCACGCGCTGGCGAATTTTATGTTTGCTCCAGCCCAGCAGCCGCGGGACTGCGCCAATATTTTCGGCAACCGTCTGGTGAGGAAATAAGGCTGCGCTCTGCATCATGAAACCAATGCCACGGCGTAGCGTAACGACGTCAAGTTCATCGGTCGCGACGCCATTGACACAGATGCGGCCACTGTCCTGGGTATCCAGCCTGTTGATCATGCGCAAAATGGTGGTTTTGCCGCATCCACTGGGCCCGACAAATACACAGATCTCACCCTCTCGGACGTGAAGCGTTAAATCGCTCACGGCCATTCGCGGGCTGCCTTTATGAGTTTTCCTGATGGCTTCAAAACGTATCATTTTTCCGACGCCCTATTAGCTTGCCTAGTGTTAGTGCTCAGCAGGATGGCGAGGACAATCCACGGGACTGACCAGATGTTTCTGCAATAACTGGAAGTAGCCATGAATGACATAGCCATTGTTTCGTGCGATCCATTGTTCACGCCTGGCTCTATACACCCTGGGTAAGTAAAACCAGGGCAAACCGGGAAGATCGTGATGAACCAGGTGAAGATTGAGGTTGAGAAACAGCCAACTCAACAGCCCCGACGATTCATTGATAACCGTGCGGTGTTGCGGAAGCGTTGACGGACGATGTTCGTAAAACGACCGGATCATGGCAATCGACAAGGCCGGCAGCGACACCAGGAATAGGTACTGCATGGCACTGATGGCACTGTATTGCTCAACCAAGGCCAGCACTACGCCAACACTTAGTAGATGAGCAACCCACATCCGCCAAGCGATTCGCCCGGTGTGAAACAGCCCTCCGATTTCACTGCCCACAAGGGTTATCACCGCCAGCGGAGCGCCCATAAGCAAACGACCACCCACGGTCTTGTTTACCCATAACAACGTTCTGATATAGCGAGGCGAGCGCAACCAAACAGCACCGGTGACATAACGACTTTCCGGATCTTGGCCCGGCACCGTCAACGCCTCGTCGTGGTGATGCTCCAAATGGGTGTCCCTATAGATGTCGTAGGGGTACCACACGGCAAATGGCAGAAATTCCAGGGCTTTATTGATGCCAGCCCAACGCGTTGGATGACCGTGGATAAGCTCATGCTGAATCGACATCCACAGCACAACCAGTGGAATCAACAGGACGAGGCTGAGTACTTCGCCAAGTACGCTCCCACAAAAAATAATAAACGCCCAAGCCAGATAGAACCCGACTAACAAAAGCCAGGTGGGCCATTCAGTTTTACTCGTTACGGTAGTGCTCAGCTTAGCGATTTCAGCTCGATGAGCTTCATCCAGATAGTTTGGCATTGTTGTCAATCGTGATAGGTCTTGCTCGGAACAGACGCCCAATCACTCACACTTCAGGCTGCAACCCCATAGACGGGGTATTACCGGAAGATGATTGGCTGGACTGACGGTATGGAAGTGCCCAACAACGATGATTCACATGGCGTAGAGAAGAAACGCCAAGCCTTCGCTGATTGCACTGCAGGCTTCGCTGTTGGCCTGACAAGGGAGGGGTTTGCCGGTAACGAATGGAACGGCAATGGAGGAAAAAGAACTGATGCGCAGATGGCCGGCGTGGTAAATCGCTGCGTGGGCGCCGTCATGCGACAGAGCCTCAAGGCTGATTTGGAAGATTCGGGCGCCGGACATAGTCGTACCATAACAATAGGATTGAACATATCCGGCGGTCCGGTGACAGCAAGGTAGCATGATGATTAATACGATCAAGGAATATATTTTATTATGCTTATTCCTAAAGAGAATAACGAAAAATAACGTGCCTCTCCTGTTCTGTATTCTCGGGATTCGGGATTCTTGACATAGCGTAAGACGACGACATCAATACGAGTGGGCGCTTTTGTCCAGAAGCGTCGGATCATTCATGGCAACGTCGTATTACCCACTACCAACGGACATCTACGACTCGCACGTAGATGCCCGCCCCCCTGTCATCCAATCCAACTTTGGCGGATGTTGAGTGGTGGTAAAAAGTCAGTCATTGAAACGGTGCATGCTGTACTCAACAACGCATTACGACTCGAACTCGGAAAATCGACGTTCAGCCTCTGATTCCCTGAGATTAAAACCGTCGCGGCATAACATCTCCGCTCCGGTATAAGACTCAAATCAATTCGGCTAAAGAGGCCGGATTGAAGCCCTTCAGATCCGCGTAATTGCCTTTTTCCACTTTGGCGACCCAATCCTTGTCACTCAGCAAAACTCGCCCTACTGCGATCAGATCAAACTCTTCGCGCTCCATACGCTCGACGAGCCGATCCAGACTCGCAGGCGTTGATCCCTGGCCGGCGAATGCATGAGTAACATCATTATCCAGCCCGACCGAGCCGACGCTGATGGTTGTGGCTCCAGTGACTTTCTTCGCCCAGCCCGCGCAATTGAGTCCGTTCTCACCGTCAATTTCGGGAAACTCAGGGTCCCAGAAGCGTCGCTGCGAACAATGCAGAACATCAACACCTGCCTGAACCAACGGCAGTAGCCAGTCTTCCATCGCTGCTGGGGTCTCTGCAATACGCACTGCAAAGTCCTGCTGTTTCCACTGGCTGACGCGCATGATAATTGGGAATTCGGGGCCGACCGCATGACGAACAGCAGAGACAATCTCAGCGGCAAAGCGCGAGCGCTCCTTGATCGTCGGTCCACCGTAGCGATCGGTGCGCTGATTGGTGCCGCCCCAGAAAAACTGATCGATCAAATAGCCATGAGCCCCATGGATTTCAACGGTGTCGAAACCCAGGCGTTTGGCATCCGCTGCTGCCTTGGCGAAAGCAGCAACTGTATCTGCAATATCCTCTTCGCTCATCGCCACACCGCGGGGGTCGTTTGGCGAATCGAGGCCAGATGGACTTTCCACCGGCGCATCTGGCTCCCAGCCGCTGACGTCACGCACTGCGCCGGTGTGCCAGAGTTGCGGCCCCATACGGCCACCCGCATTGTGGACAGAATCGATCACGTTCTTCCATCCGGCCAGCGCTGCTTCACCGTGGAAAAAAGGAATACCGGAACCGTTACGTGAAGCGGGACGATCGATAACGGTCCCTTCTGACAAGATTAATCCGGCACGACCTTCCGCGCGCCGCCGGTAATATGCAGCGCTCGCTTCGCCGGGGATGCCCTCCGGCGAAAATTGCCTAGTCATCGGCGCCATGACAATCCGGTTTTTCAACTCAAGTGACCCGATGGAAAAAGGACGGAATAAAATGCTGGTATCAGGGTTTGACATTGGATGGACTCCATTTGCTTTCGGAAGCCATATAAGTATATTTTGTAGACCTAATGTCAATTAGGCACCTAGAGTAGCCTAGGTATATATGAGGAAACTTCGATGCTGGAATTAAAGCCACAATGTTTTTCGTCGGACTGCCCAAGCCGGGCATTGTTCGACCAGATCGCAGACAAGTGGTCGATGATGGTTCTGGCTGTGCTTGATGATGGACCCCATCGCTTTAATGCCATCAGGCGCCGCCTGGAGGGCGTCACTCAGAAGGCACTGACGCAGTGCCTCCGGCGGCTGGAACGAAATGGTCTCGTATCGCGCCAGGTCATCTCGTTCTCGCCCGTGGCAGTCCAGTATGAGATCACCCCACTGGGTCGGACATTGCAGCAGCCATTTCGCGAATTGCATAAATGGACGCTTGATAAATTGCCTGATATTGAAGCTGCCCGGTTGAAGTTTGATGAGGCCGCGGAGGCAAACCTACCAACGCCACATTAAGTACCTGATTGACGCAGGGTTTATCTGCAACCGTCTGATCAAGTTATTACTGCTCAGACGATCGCAGAAGTTACTCCACCGGGTATTGGGCGAGCGAAACAATCGTCACAATAACGATATGGGATAATTAATAAAAATCCGGTTTTCATCAAACTCATTGCTGCTGAAATCCCTGCGAACACTCGCATTACGCCATCTAACGCTGAGATTTTTCAGCGCACCGGACTGTACGACGTAGGCCAATTCCGATTCTCGGCCCCATTCTTTACCATCTGTTATCGAACCTGTGTGGACATTATCACCACTGATATATCGGTTCATTAATGTCAGGCCCGGGATACCGAGTACCGCGAAGTTAAAGTCGTGGCGTAGCTGCCATGAGCGCTCCTGAGCGTTATCAAAACTGGCGTTATAGCTATCGTTGGCCAAGGTTCCGCCACTGGTACCGTTGACCCGCATCCACGCGCTTTCGCCGGTGAGTTTTTGCAGGCCGACGTAGAAGGTGTTGCCGCCGTATTTGGCCGAGAGCAGCGCGAACGCGGTTTTGTTGTCCAAGTCGCCAGCCAAGGCCCTGCCGTCTTCCTTGCCGATGAAGTAACCGAGGTTGGCGCCCAGGGCCCAGTCGCCGATGGGCTGGCTGTGGGTCAGGTTGAAGTATTTTTGCTGGTAGATGTCGGACAGTTCCGAGTACCAGACACCGACCTGGGTGCGTTTTTCGTTGAAGGCGTATTCGCCGCCGCCGAAATTGAAACGGTCGGACGTGAACGCGCCGCGGCCGTTCATCGACATGTCTTCCATGCTCGCGTCGTTGCGCGGGCTGTTGGCGCGGAACTGGCCACCGTACAGCGTCAGGCCGCTGATTTCGGTGGAGGTCACCTGGCCGCCACGGAAGGTTTGTGGCAGGGAACGGCCGTCGTCGGAGCGCAGAATCGGCAGCACCGGCATCCACTCACCGACCTTCAGTTCGGTATTCGACACCTTGCCCTTGAGGGCGACGCCCAGCCGACCGAAGTCATCAGCCGGGCGGCCGTCATCGTGTACCGGCAGCAGTTGTGTGCCTGCCGTACCACGACCGCCATCGAGCTTGACCGAGTACAGGCCCAGCACGTCCACGCCGAACCCGACCACGCCCGGAGTGAAACCGGACTTGGCGTCGAGGATGAAGTTCTGGGTCCATTCCTCGGCTTTACCTTGGGCGGCGTTCGGGTTGATGAAGTTGCGATTGATGTAAGCGTTGCGCAAATTGAGGGTGGCCTTAGCGCCATCAACAAAGCCGCTGTTCTGATCGGCTTGAACAGCCGCTGACGAACCCGCGCAGACCGCAAGAGTCAGACTGATCAGAGATTGATGTGCAGGCACGCTGCGGGAAATAACAGGGTAGCGCATGATGTTTTCTCACAATGAATTATTATTGTTTTTGGGGGATTTCCAGCTCGTTATTAAACCTACGCACAGGCAGTTTCTAGAGCTAACTACCGAGCGACTGCAGGGATCACTTATGTGTCTTGTTACAGCCCTTTATTGAGAAATTTATAATTGCTTACTATCAACTTATGCAAAACCCGAGCGTGCGCAGACGCGAGCCTGACTCAATGTCGGTAATGGCACGCTCGTGGGGAATTGCGTAAGAACAACGACTGGAAGTTAAAACGTACTCGAACGCTCGGCGATCAACCCGCACTTCCCGGCGTTTTACAACGTGTGTATTCCAATTGATAAAGCGTGGTTTCTGGCCCCGTCGATTGCTCCTCCAGCAGGCGTTGCAGCTCCGCTACAAAAGACTCGCCGGCGACACGAACGTAATCGGGCGCACACCCTTCGATCATGACGATCCAGGCTGGTATCTGGGTCCCTTCGGCGCGGGCTTTTTTCTCTGCGGTTTCAACCTTGCTCACGGCCTCATCAGCCACACACAAATGCACGCCCGTAATACCCTGTTTATCAGCAAGGGGAGGAAGCACGCGTTGGCGCAATGCGTCCGACACTGATTTATGCTGCCCTTCGACGACATCGAAACGGACCGTCAGCAAATACGCGCCCTGCCCCACACCGCTGGTGTAAGTGACCTCGCAAATGGATCGCGCGACGTTGCGATAGGACTGCACCGACTGCTTTGTCCACGCCGTCGGACTGTTGAGACGCGACAAATAATCCTGCCCGCCCAACACCTGCACCGTGTCAGCCTCATAGAGGTTGAAATAGGTCGGACCTGCATCCAGAGCGATGTATCGGCGCCCCCGTAAAAAGCCCGGAATTGCGGCCCGCTCAGGCATGTGTTCTCGGTTATGCCACTCATAGAACTCGTCCCGTGCTTCGGGCAAAAGATCATGCCAGATCGCGACTACACCCGTTCCTGCAAAGCTCATAGCGTTTTCCTCCAGCGATAGTCAGTCAACATTGGGATGGCGACCGGCGACCCATGCAGCGCCCATTTCAGCAACGTAAGGAACCACGGTCTGAAATTGCTCACCCAGCCCTTGGCCACCGACACGCATGGTGTCACCCGCCTTGAGAAATACCGGCGGCTTCTGCCCGAGCCCCACGCCGGGTGGCGTACCGGTAATGATGACGTCACCCGGCATGAGCGGCATGAAGCGACTGAGGTACGCAACAATGTGTGCAACGCTGAAAATCATGGTACGGGTATTGCCGGTCTGGAGACGTTTGCCGTTCACATCGAGCCAGACGTCAATGGCCTGCGGGTCGGCAATTTCGTCGCGGGTGACCAGCCAAGGTCCCAGTGGTGCGAAGGAAAAACCGCTTTTTCCCTTGGTCCACTGCCCTTCGTACTCAAGCTGATAAGCCCGCTCGGAAACATCATTGGCCAGGCAATAGCCGGCGATGTGATTCAAAGCCTGTGACTCATCAATCTGCCAGGCAGGTGTACCGATGACGATGGCCAACTCGACTTCCCAATCAAGCTTCTGAGCCCCCGTGGGTAAAATCACCGGGTCATTGGGGCCGCTGATGGACGCGGTGTGTTTGTTGAAGACCACCGGCTGGCTTGGGATAGGTGTATTGGTTTCAGCCGCGTGATCGGAGTAGTTCAGGCCGATGCAAATCAGGTTCGGTACGCTGCCTACGCAGGGACCAAGGCGTGTGCCAGGCGCCACCACCGGAAGCTTTTCAACATCAACAGCACGTAGTTTTTCGAGCACTGACGGGCTCAGGGCTGACGCATCGATGTCATCGACAATGCCCGAAAGGTCTCGTACGACTCCTTGCGAATCCAAGATTCCCGGCTGTTCCTGCCCCGGCAAACCAAAACGAACTAAGCGCATTTGTTACTCCTTCAGCGTTGAGAAATGGACAGACAATGAGCCTGCTTCGCCGAACTGAACATGCAGTGGCTGATTGACGGGCACATCGAGAACACCTGCATAGGACCCGGTGATAATCACCTGCCCTGCTTGCAGCCCTATCCCTTGTGTAGACAGAAAATTGGCCAGCCATAGGATCGGCAACAACGGATCCACGTCCGGATGGCGACCCTTGATATTCACAAGCTCTGACGTTGCATCGCTCAGGGTGATATCCAGTTCAGAGGGCAGGCTGGCAGCGTTCGACAGCGTGATTGGCGCCCCAAGTACCAGGCCGTGATTGAATAGACCGTCCGCGAGCAATTGCTCGAACGGCAAAGTGTGTGGCTCGGTGTAACGGCAATCGATGACTTCCAGTGCCACGTGCACGCCGCTGATCGCGTCCGCGATCTGTTCAGCGGTGTAAGGCTCCGCACGTGCTGGCAAATCATGGGCCAGGACGCACGCCAGTTCGGGCTCGATGCGCGCCTTAACGGCGTCGGCGGCCAGTCGGTAACGTTCGCCTTTTACAATGCTGTCGCTGTAGATCGGGGCAACGATCCACTTGCCAGCAGGCGGTAACGCGCACTTCCACCCCCCCACGGTTTTTCCAGCCAATGGCCCTACGTGCTGCTGAATGGCAAAACCTTGTGCGAGGCTGCTTGGCAGGTTCGGGCCTGGCAAGGCTGCCAGCCGAACACCCTCCAGCCGTGCACGGACCAGGGCAGCAGCGGCGATTTCCAGCCCTGCCCCTGCCTCGGTCCATTCAGGTGCGGGCTGGCTCATACGTTCTCCGAATGCACGCTGTTCTGGCGCGGCCAAACCGTACCCAGCTTATTGGCTGCATCTTCGAGCAACGCATGCAATTGGTCATAGCGTTCGGGCTGCATGCGCAAGACCGGGCCGGCGATACTCATCGTGCCGACCACAGTGCCAGATGGAACCAGCTTGACCGGTACGGCAATCGCCCAGACACCCGCCTCGGCTTCTTCAATGACCAGGCCATATCCGCGCTTGCGGGTCAGCGACAGCTCGGCCAATAAACCTTCGATGCTGTTGATCGCTTTCGGCCCCTGCCCAATCCCTGCATCAGCTTTCCCCAGCCCGCTACGCAGCGCGTGCTCAACGGCCAGTTCATCCGGCATTGAGGCCAGCCAGGCTTTGCCATTGGCAGTGGCATAGAGATTGATGGGTTTATCCATGGCCGGCGAATACATGAGCCCCGGCGCGGCACCTTGGGCCGAAGACAGCCAGGACAAGGTGCCCTCGTTGACCACCGTCAGTCGCACCAACTCGTGACACTGAGCAGCCACTTGCTCAAGGATCGGCTGGACCAATTCCGGCAAGCCAATCCCATGTAAATAGCGCTGCCCCAAGAGTGCCAGCTTGAGAGTCAGGCGGTATTGCGAGGTGGCTTCATCCTGCTCTGCCCACCCTTGCTCGACCAACTGAGCAAGCACTCGATGAGCGGGCCCCTTTTCCAAGCCCAACTCTGCTGCGATATCGGACATCCGCATCCAGCGAGCTTCGCGTGCCAGCAGCTCAATGGCCTCCAGGCAGCGGTCGACAGCACCTTTGACGACTCTCATATTTTTCTCGACTTATCTTTGACAATGAGGTGAATGTGAGCAACATTGTTCGTAATGGAACGACGTTCCAATAGTATGCAGGCACCTCTTGATAAGTCAAACCCGCTTGTACCTGGTTGGCCTTATCGAGACAGCGCTGGCACCGCAGACGGGGTCCGGGACGTGGGGAACGCCTGACAGCTATTGAAAACCGCCCCCTTCTGGTTCGGCTCTTTTATCAATAGACGCACGCCTGTGTATGTTCAATCTTCCCGGAAAAACCCCCAATGCATCCCACCACGCCTTACCTACAGAAGTCCGCGGGCAGCAAGATTGCGCATCATCGCTCGCAAGCCGAACGTCCAGGGCGCAGCCGCATGACTGTAGGTGACGGTGTTACGCAGCGTGCCCAGCAGCGGGCTACCTATGCTGACCTCATCCCCTTGCTTATGCGTAAAGCCGCTTCCGGGCTCTTCACGATCTTGGGTAGGCGCAAACAATGTCCCGAGAAAAAGCATGAAGCCATCAGGGTATTGGTGATCGCCGCCGACCGTCTGGGCCACCAGATCCAACGGATCACGGCTGATCAATGCCATGGAACTGCTGCCTTCAAGGATAAAGCCGTCGTCGCCCTGAACCTGCAAATCCACGACGCAGTTGCGCACGTCATCGAGGGAAAACGTTTCATCGAACAAACGAATAAAGGGGCCGATCGCACAGGACGCATTGTTGTCCTTGGCCTTGCTCAACAGCAGTGCACTGCGGCCTTCGAAATCACGCAAGTTGACGTCATTGCCCAAGGTGACGCCATGCACTTGGCCTCGACTGTTCACCGCCAGCACAATTTCCGGCTCTGGGTTGTTCCATTCAGACTTGTGATGGATGCCGATTTCGCTGCCGCTGCCCACGGCGGCCAGAACCGGTGCCTTGGTGAAAATCTCCGCGTCCGGGCCGATGCCGACCTCCAGGTATTGCGACCACATGCCCTGCTTGATCAGCACAGCCTTAAGGCGCATCGCGTCTGGCGAGCCCGGCTTGATTGCCCGCAAGTTATCGCCAATGGCTTCTTGCACCAGACGGCGAACACTTTCGGCGTTGGCAGCATCGCCTCGGGCCTGCTCCTCGATAACCCGCTCGATCATGCTGGAGGCGAACGTAACCCCGGCCGCCTTGATGACCTGCAAATCCGCCGGGGGCAGCAGAGATGCCTTGCCGGGATCGGCATGACTGCCGGTGTTCCCAAGCAACTCCTCGACGGTGCCGATGTACATGCCAGGCGCCTGACGAACAGCCAGCAACGGCGAGGTGTGTTCCAGCAGCTCGCTTATTGTCGAAAAAGTTTCAGAAAGATCAAACACGCCTTCATCGCGCAACACCACTGGCGAGGGTCCTGCAATCGCACCCGGGATCCAGGCGCGGCCGATCAGCGTTCCGGCCAAGCCATCCAGCGGCAGGGTGTTTTCGCGCGTCAGTTTCAAATTCGCCATAGAGCTTCCAGAGCAGTCAGCCATCAGAGCCGTAAAAGTAATGGACCGCTCCGGTAAATCCCAATGAAAGAAACTCACCAATCAATGCTGTTTCGTTATCGACAGACAAGGCCTTATCCGATGGAAAACGATCAAATTACGTTTGCCAGTGTCACCCGATGGCTGAAGATCAAACACCTGGTACTGGTCAATAGCCTGGCCAAGACCCGCAATATGCACACCACCGCAGAACACATGAATGTTACGCAACCGGCCATCAGTAAATTGCTTCGCGATCTGGAAGTACTTCTGGGCTTTCCACTGTTTGAGCGTCAAACGCGCAACCTGGTCCTTACTGAACTAGGAGAGTTCGTGGCCCGCTATGCGCGTATTACCCTGGAAGACACGGAATCGTTCGTCGACCAGGTCAACAAGCTGCGAAAAGGCGGGCATGGTCATTTAAAAATCGGCACCATTTTCGCCGCGACATCAGTGGTGCTGCCTGAAGCTATCGCCAGCATAAAACGTGAGCGCCCTCTCCTTTCCATCGAGGTGATCGAACAAACCAGCAATCACTTGCTGGAAATGCTCGAACAAAAAAAACTCGATTTAATCATCGCGCGCTTCACGGATGAGGATTGCCAGCCTTTCGAATTTACGTCGCTGGGACCTGAGCCCTTCTGCCTTGTCGTGAACAGCACACATCCCCTGTGCCAACTTGAGGAGGTCCCCGCCGAAGCACTCAGCGAATGGCCATGGGTCATGTATCCCTTTAACACGCCGATCCGACAGCGCATGGAGCGCGCGTTCAGGACGTTCCGGATCGCCCCGCCGACCAACACCGTGGAGACCATTTCGATGCAGACCTTCCTGCAGTTGCTGCAGTCTGGGCCAATGCTTGCCATGCTCCCGGAGTCAATGGTCCAGTCACAACTGCAAAATGGGCAGCTTCAAATCCTCAATACGCCCTTCACAGTTGAATCTCAGGATTACGGGGTGATTACCCGCAAGGATGAGCCCCTGTCAGAGCCCACGCGGAGGTTTGTTGCGACCTTATTAGAGTTCGCCAGGCTGCGGCACACGACTACAGAGAAGAGGCCCTGCAGCGACCCCGGCAAAAGTCGATGAGGCAAAGTTATCGAGCAATCGAAAGCTCTCATTAGGCAGCCATTTCTATGAATCCTATAGTGCCGGCACAAAAGTGCGGCGCTATGAGTGACCGCGCACCACCCAGCAGCCCGTGAGGATGCGATGGAACTGATCATGAAAACCGGCGCAGCAGCTGTGCTGCGTTTGAACCCGCTGGACGATGTGCTGATCGCACGCCGACCACTGGTCGCGGGCGACATCCTTGAGCAGGAGGGCGTGACTGTCCTTCAAGCGATTGTGCCGGGCCATAAAGTGGCCTCCCGGCGTATCGAAGCCGGTCAACCGGTGAGGCGCTATGGGCAAATCATTGGTTTTGCCGTTGTCGACATAGAAGCCGGCGAGCATATCCATGTGCATAACCTGGCCATGGGGGACTTCGCTCGGGATTATGCGTTCAGCGTCGATGCCAAGCCCCACGTCAAGCCGAGTGAAGCCCCATCGTTCATGGGTATCGTACGCCCGGATGGACGCGTCGCGACGCGCAACTACATCGGCATTCTTACCTCAGTGAATTGCTCTGCCACAGTCGCGCGGGCCATCGCAGACCATTTTCGTCGGGACATCAATCCCGCTGCACTGCAAGCGTATCCAAACGTCGACGGTGTTGTTGCGCTTACCCATTCTGCCGGCTGCGCCGTTGATCCTGCGGGCGACGGTTTGAACCTGTTGCGTCGGACATTGGCGGGGTATGCGACCCACGCCAACTTTTCCGCCGTGCTGGTCATCGGGTTGGGCTGCGAGACGAACCAAATCGACTCATTACTCACGACGCAAGGACTGACCCGAAGTAATACCTTGCGCACGTTCAACATTCAGGACAGTGGCGGTACGTCCAAGGCCATCGCCAGTGGCATTGACCACGTGAAGGAACTGCTTGGCGAGGCCAATCGAATTCAACGTGAATCGGTCAGCGCTCGTCATCTGATCGTTGGGCTTCAGTGTGGTGGCTCGGATGGCTACTCAGGTATTACTGCCAACCCAGCGTTGGGCAATGCAGTGGATCGCCTGGTCGCCTGCGGCGGTACTGCGATTCTTTCTGAAACCCCTGAAATATACGGTGCCGAACACTTGCTGACACGTCGGGCTGTCAGCCGTGAAGTCGGCGAAAAACTTATCGCTCGAATTCATTGGTGGGAACGCTACTGCGAGCGTATGGGGGCCGAGTTGAACAATAACCCCTCTGCCGGCAACAAGGCCGGTGGCTTGACCACCATTCTGGAAAAGTCGCTGGGCGCGGTGGCAAAGGCGGGCTCCAGCAACCTGATGGATGTCTACGAATACGCTCAGGTCGTCACGGCCAACGGCCTGGTTTTCATGGACACCCCTGGCTATGACCCCGTCTCCGCAACCGGCCAGGTCGCCGGTGGCGCCAACCTGATTGCGTTTACCACCGGGCGCGGGTCGGCCTATGGCTGTGCACCTGCCCCATCAATAAAGCTGGCGACTAACAGCGCCTTGTGGGCGCGTCAGCGAGAAGACATGGACATCAACTGCGGCGAAATAGCCGAAGACACGTTGACCATCGAAGCGTGCGGTGCGGCGATCTTTGAAACCATGCTGCGCATAGCCTCGGGCGAGCGCAGCATGAGCGAACAACACGGATACGGACAAAATGAGTTCGTGCCTTGGCAGATCGGCGCCGTCACCTGATTTTCAGTGCTGGGAATGCCTTGCCCAGCTATCGCTTGCACATTCAACCTGGAGACCACCATGTCCCTCATCACCGGCCAGAATTTTATCGGCGGTCAGCGCAGCGCCGCCGGCAGTATCATCGTCAAGAGTGTGGATGCCAGCACCGGGGAAACCTTGCCCTATGCCTTCCACCAGGCGACGCCGCAAGAAATCGAGGATGCTGCTTGCGCAGCCAACAACGCCTTTTCCAGCTACCGCAGCCTGAGCGCGAACAAACGGGCTGAATTCCTCAATGCCATCGCTGAAGAACTGGAGGCTTTGGACGATGAGTTTATTGCCCTGGTTTGCCGTGAAACAGCATTGCCTGCAGCTCGTATCCAAGGCGAACGCGCACGTACCAGTGGCCAAATGCGCCTGTTTGCAAACGTACTGCGGCGCGGTGACTTCTATGGCGCTCGCATCGACCAAGCGTTGCCCCTACGCAAGCCGTTGCCACGCCCTGACCTCCGCCAGTACCGCACCGCAATCGGTCCGGTTGCTGTGTTTGGTGCAAGTAATTTCCCGTTGGCTTTCTCCACGGCGGGCGGCGATACCGCCTCCGCGCTCGCGGCAGGTTGTCCGGTGATCTTCAAAGCCCACAGCGGCCACATGGCGACGGCAGAACAGGTCGCCAACGCGATCATCCGCGCGGCCGAGCGCAGCGGCATGCCCGCCGGTGTCTTCAACATGATTTATGGCAGTGGCGTAGGCGAAGCCTTGGTCAAACACCCGCTCATCAAGGGCGTTGGTTTTACCGGTTCACTTAAAGGTGGTCGAGCATTGTGCGACATGGCCGCCGCTCGCCCCGAGCCCATTCCAGTCTTCGCCGAGATGTCGAGCATCAACCCGGTGGTGATCCTGCCCCAGGCCCTCTCGCGTCGGGCCGACAGTATCGCTCACGATCTTGCCGCCTCGGTGGTTCAAGGTTGTGGGCAGTTCTGCACCAATCCCGGACTGGTGGTTGGCATTCGCTCGGATGCATTCAGTGCCTTTCAGAATAGAGTGGCGGCGCTGATAGGCGACCAACCGGCACAGACAATGCTCAACGCAGGCACCCTGCGTAGCTACGCTTCCGGGTTGCAGAACCTGCACGCGCACCCCGGCATCGTGCACCTGGCTGGCAGCAACCAACAGGGGCACCAAGCCCAGCCGCAGTTGTTCAAGGCCGACGTAGAGTTGCTGCTTAACGGCGACAAGGTTCTTCAAGAGGAAATCTTCGGCCCCACCTCTATCTTCATCGAGGTCACTGACCAGGCACAGCTCAACGCTGCCATCCATGCCCTTCACGGACAATTGACCGCAACCTTGATCGGAGAGCCAGAAGACCTGACGCAATTCGCAGAGTTGACTGCTTCGTTGGAGGTGAAGGTCGGCCGCATCCTCATCAATGGCTACCCAACGGGTGTCGAGGTCTGCGATTCCATGGTGCACGGCGGACCTTATCCGGCGACGTCCGACAGTCGCGGCACCTCGGTCGGCACGTTGGCTATCGATCGCTTCCTGAGACCTGTCTGCTTTCAAAATTACCCTGACGCATTGCTGCCCGATGCTCTCAAGAACGCCAATCCGTTGAACATTTTCAGACTGGTAGACGGGCATCTTTCTCGAGAAAGCTTGTAAGCCTACAGGCGTGCTATCAGGCCGGTAGACAACCTCAAAGGCACCCGACAGGCGGAAGATTTTTGTCCTCCTGTCAGGTTGCTGTGCACGACTGATACCCGCTGCTTTCGCACGTTGGCGACGCCAGCATTGAGAGATTCGTCGCCTAAATAATGGCTGAATTTATCACTGACTGATCCAGCCAACGGCTCCTTGACAACCGCCTCCAAAAAGTAACAACATTACTAATGGAACACGGTTACAACAATAAAAATCCAAAAGACGGAGACACGTCATGAGTCAAAGCACACTGGTTGAGCCTCATTCCAAACGACAGTCAAGGAAAGCTGCTGCCAGCGGCTGGATCGGTTCGGCTCTGGAGTATTACGACTTTTTCATCTACGCCACGGCAGCGGCCTTGCTTTTCCCACAGCTGTTTTTCCCAACAGACAATCCCACCGTAGGCATCATCGTCTCGCTGGCAAGCTTCGGCGTTGGGTACATCGCTCGTCCAATCGGAGCCGTGGTATTAGGGCACCTGGGCGACCGACATGGACGCAAGACCGTACTGGTCTACTGCATGTTCTTGATGGGCTTTTCGACCGTGAGCATCGGACTGCTTCCTACCTACCAGCAGATCGGTGTCTGGGCTCCTGCCCTGTTGATTTTTTTGCGCCTGATTCAAGGATTTGCGGTCGCTGGAGAGGTGTCATGTGCCAGCTCCATGACCTTGGAACACGCCCCCGATGGACGTCGCGGTTATTTCGCAAGCTTTACGCTTCAAGGCGTACAAGCCGGACAACTACTCGCGGCGGGGGTTTTCCTGCCTCTGGCCCAGTTCATGCCCGCTGATCAATTTGCTGCCTGGGGCTGGCGAATTCCATTTCTGCTCAGCGCCCTGGTGCTGGTCGCCGGGTGGATCATTCGGCGTGAAGTTCATGAAGCGCCAGTATTCACCGAGGCGCAGAACAAAGACGAGAAACGCAAATTACCTGTGGTAGAAGTGTTCACGCAGAGCTGGCGAGATGTGTTGCGAGTGATCTGCATGGCGCTGTCTGCGGTCCTTGCAATCGTCGCCTCCGTATTCGGTGCAACCTATGCAGTCCAACCGGCCTACGGCATTGGCTTTCCTTCCGGTGTGTTCATGTGGATACCGGTATTAGGCAATCTGTGTGCCGTGATACTTATCCCCTTCGTAGGCAAGCTCTCTGACAGGATTGGTCGCCGGCCTCCGGTAATTGTGGGTGTTCTTAGCGGCGGACTTCTGTCATTTGCGTATCTCTATGCGATCAGCATTCACAACCTATGGCTTTCGTTAATACTCTCGCTCCTCATGTGGGGCGTGGCTTACCAAGGTTTCAATGGCGTCTTCCCAAGCCTGTTCCCAGAATTGTTCCGCACCCGTGTACGTGTGACCGGCATGGCCATTGGTCAAAATATCGGCGTAGCCTGCACAGCATTTCTGCCAGCCCTTTTCGTATCGATTGCGCCTCCAGGGACTGAGAATATCCCGCTGAAAATCGGAGCGTTGACTTTTGGTATCTGCGTAATCTCTGCGATCGCGGCGTTTACTACCCGCGAAACATACCGGATTCGCCTGAAGGACCTCGGCGACCCGAATGCGGTTCCGATGTCCAAAGAGGAATACGAACGGGTGCAGGAACAGTCCAATTCCAAATCGCAACCCAATGCAGTTCCATCCGTGCCAGCGACACGCTCCTGACAGCCTGTCCTAATGCGCACGTTGTCAGTAGTGGGTTCCGACATCCCGCTACTGACAATTGGCGCGCCACTGCCAACATCAGTAGGTTGACATGCATCCACGTATTACCGGCAGCACTCGTATATATGGATTAATTGGCGCCCCCCTCAAGAGCGCCAAGTCCCCAATGCTGTTGAACACGTTATTTGCCGAAGCGCAGTCCGACGCCGTCTGCATTCCACTGGAGGTAGGTCCCGGCGACCTGGCTGACTTTGTCAGAGGCATACGGGCCGTGGGCAACCTTGCCGGGCTTCTGGTCACCATGCCGCACAAGCAGAGCATGCTTGACGTTGTGGACGTTCTTCACCCTACCGCGCGCCAGATCGGCGCAATCAATGTCATTCGTTGCGATAGCGACGGGCGCTGGGTGGGTGCCGTGTTCGACGGGCTTGGCTGCGTGCTGGGCATGCAGCGCCAAGGCGTTAGCCTGCTGGGGAAATCCGTTCTACTTATTGGTGCGGGTGGCTCGGGAAGGGCAATCGCGTTTGCGGTTGCCGCTGCTGGCGCCCGATCGCTGATCATTTCAGACCTCGATGCGCACCGCGCCCTGGACCTGGCGCAATGTGTCGCCAAAGAGAGTCCGTGCGCTGTACATGTAGGCCCAGCAGATCCTACAGGCCATGACATCGTGATCAATGCCACCCCGCTCGGCATGAACCCTGATGACCCGATGCCGATAGACGCAAAGCAACTGGCCTCAACCACGGTGGTGGTCGACATCATCACCCGGTCCGAGCCGACCGCCTTGCTGCTCGAAGCGCAATCGCGTGGCTGCCAAACCCTTGATGGCCACCCGATGCATGTGGGCCAAGCCCTGCTGGCATTAAGCTTTCTAGGTTTCGAAGATATAGAGCGTCGCTACTCGAGCGGATTGTAAGGATCCCGTACAACCCACTCCGATCATCACCCTGCCCGCCGCTTAATACCCTCTATCGAACCCGTCAACGAGGTGCACATGCCCCGCATGTGCACATTTTGCGTGCCCGTCGAAATTGCACCTCGGCTCAGTGCAACACACCACTTCACAGCAAAACGAAACTGACTTCCGTTCGTAATCGGCTCGTGCTAGCCTGCGGTGCAACCTCGCAATAGCGGCTCGCACGTTGTTATTTTTGTACTTGACCTGCAATCCCGAGGGCACCGGCAAGCTAGTCAAACTCTCTTGTTTATAAGGAATGAATGTTGAAAGTCGTTCTTCTGGAAGTCAGCCACTGGCACACCCCACTCTACCTTGACGCCCTCGAGCGTTTGCCTGATGTGACCGTCACGGCGGTATCCGACGCTACGGGATCGCGTGGTCCAGCCCTTGCCCAACGCTTCGGAGCGCAGCCGTACGATCACTGGAAAGACCTGCTGGATAACGAAGAGGCTGATTTTGCGTTCGCCTTTGGTCCACACGATGAGCTGTATGCCATGGGCATAGCATTGATCGAACGCAACATTCCGTTCGCGATGGAGAAGCCTTGCGGGCTCACCCCGGATGAAGTGCTGGATCTGTACCGACGTGCCGAAGCCGCAGGTCTGTTCGTGGCGGTACCGTTGGTTTGGAGGCACAGTGAATTACTGAACCGCCTCAAACAAGCGGCGCTACAGAGCGGTGCAAAATGGAGAACCCAGTCGTTTCGATTCAACGCCGGGCCACCCGAACGCTACCTGATGAACAGCTGCTCCTGGATGCTTGACCCGAAACGCTCGGGGGGCGGTTGCACGATCAACCTGGCCGCTCATTTCATCGATCTGGTTCAGGAGATTTCCGCAGAGCGCATACGCAGCGTGTCCGCAGTCATGTATCGCGACCCGCAGCTGACGGCGGTGGAGATCGGCTCAATGATGACCCTGGTGACCGAGAGCGGCTGCATCTGCACCATCGAGACGGGGTACAACTACCCCGGAAATACTCCCGAGCAACGGGAGTACTCCTTTTCATTGTCAACCGATCAGTTCTACGCGCGCTCGACCCCGGATGGCATGCGCCTGACCGACGCTGCTGGCCAGGCAAGTGACCTTCACATGAGCCTGAACTCCGACGTGTATTACGACAATTTCGTAACCGACGTCCTGTCACCTGGCCGAGACACGGCGTATACAGGTGCCGGACTTGCAACGATGCACAGCGTCATGAGTATCATCGAGGCTGCCTATGAGTCAGATCGCCTTGGTGGCGCTCCCATCACGCTCTAGCCCCACACCCGACGCGAGGTTGCTGGCCATGGCCAGCAACAATGAGGATTGAAAAATTGTCACATATTGGCCGCTACTTCAACACCCTGGAACTGCTGCTTTCCCATCCGGGCGGTCTCGCCCTGTCCGAAATCAGCGAGCAGACCCAAGTCGCCATGGCCACGGCTCACCGCATATTGAGCGCGCTGCGAGAACGAGGCTACGTCTACCAGGACGAACAGGATCACTACCGCCTGACGCTGAAGATCCCCAGCATGGGCGCGAACTACATCACTGAAACGGGCTTCGCCAGGATCATGCAACCCTTGCTGGACGATCTGGCCAGCGAAACCGGCGAGCACGTTCGATTGGCGGAGGTTGCTGAGGATCATCTGACCTGGGTACTACAGGCCACGAAAAATACCAGAGGTCTTCAGTACCGCCGCGCCCTGGATGAAAAAATCATTCCTCACACAACCGCGGCGGGCAAAGTGTGGCTTTCCACCATGCGCGAAGAGCGCGCCATGCGAATTCTTACCGCCTGGGACATCGAGAACACCCGAGACTATGCAGGGCCCAATGCGCGCGTTTCGATTCGCGACATCTTTGATGACATCGCCTTGATCCGCAAAGAGGGGCACGCGGTCGTTCGCGAAGAAGGTGAAGTGGGCGTGTGTGTCGTGGCGGTAGCTATATTCGACATCTCACGGCCAGACAGCTCAGTCCCGGTGGCCACCCTGAGCATCGCCGGACCCATCGCACGCATGCGAGAGGAAACCCTGGGCACTCATATACAAAGCTTGAAACGCTCAGCCGTGAAAGTGGGCGAGCACTGGGCACTCTGGACCTCAGTCAGCGGGAAGGATTCACTGCCTACGCACTAGCACCGAGCTTACCGCCGCGACCATGAACAGCTCCAGCAGGCCTTAGCCCGCATAACGCTTATGATCGCGCGCGGGCCTATTGCTGGTGACAACGCTGTCGCTTGGACCTGGGGCTAGTGCAAGCCTCAGGGCCACTAGAGCAGTCGGGTCGCAGGCCGTAACGACAAGCGACCGAAAGGTGATTACGGAATGGTCCAACCCTTGGCACGAAGATCCTGCACACCCCTGTTCAGCTCATACAACGCGTTTTCTTCACGGATGATTTCGAGTACGCAGTTTTCAATACCGCAGGTCGCCTGAACGGCGTCGCCCAATCCGACGAAGTCCACGACACCGGTGCCGACCGGATCATGCCCCCACACATCCATACCGGTGTCGGACACATGCACAAAGTCGATCGCGGCATGGTAAGCCAGCAGACTCGCTACCGGGTCTTCACCTATGTAAGCGGCATTGGCGATGTCATAGACGACCTTGACCACATCGTCATTGAGGGTGCCTACAACCTCTGCCAGTTCCGGCATGGTGGGGGTAAAGCAATACGGGGTATTTTCCAGCAGTAAGCGTACGCCAGCCTGCTTCGCCATCGGAATCAGGACTGCCAGGCTCTCGTACATCCAATCGTAGGTCTTTTCAAGCGGCGGCGAAATCATGGGACGCCTGGTACCGGGAGATATCACCACTTCCTGAGTACCCCAAGCTGCGGCCAGGTCAATCACCGACTTGATGTGTTCAATGCTCTTGTGGCGCATGTTTGCGGCAGGACTGGCCAGATTAATGTCATAGCCGCCGGCGTTGAGGGACCTGATCTTTGCGTCGTACTCATGAAGACGCACGCTTACGGTAGAACGTTCTGCCGTCGAGATTTCTACCGGCCAGCAATGTGGTGAGCTGACCGGCACCTCAAACACGCGATGCCCGTGCTCGGCCAACTGCGCAATTGCATCAATTGCCTTGGATGACCATAGATAGGAGAACGTGCTGATGATCATATCGAAACATCCTTTCAGTTGAGTATTCGCTGGAGTGAAAACGGCCATTCGTATTATGGATTTTGTACCTGGACCACTATCGCTAGCGGGAAAACGCGACGATGGATGGATCTGAACCGCCATAAACACTGCGCTGGCAAGGGTATCTGACGGCGAAAAAACGATAACGGAATCAAATTCCGTTGTCAATTTGATTGCAAAGTGAAATCTATTTTCGTATTTTACAAAGCTCTTTTGCCCCAATGTCTAACTATAAGAAGGAGTGTCCAATGAGAGCTTTGGTCAGTGGCGGTAGTAGCGGTATCGGTGCGTCTGCATGCTTGAGGATCGCGGAGGCGGCCCTTGCCCGGGGCTTGCAGCCGAAAATTGCGGTATGCGGACACACACTCACGACTACGCAGGAAGAAGTCGTTCAATCCATCAAGGCCATGGGCGGTATCGCCATCGCATTGTCCGGAGACCTCGGCAACCCTGAGGTGCCGAGCCAACTGGTGGCGGCCGCAGTAGCGGAGTTCGGCGGGCTCGACGCGTTGGTGGCGAATGCCGGCATCGCCAGCCCTGGCGCGATCTGTGATTTGTCCATTGAGGACTGGGACGATATGTTCTCGGTCAATCTTCGCGGCGCCTGGCTGCTTGCCAAAGCCAGCTACCCATACTTACGCGAGAGCAGAGGCTCGGCGTGCTTTACCTCGTCGATGTCTGGCCAGCTTCCGCATGCAGGCTCAGGCGCGTACAGCCCCACCAAGGCAGCATTGACAATGCTGGCCCAGACGCTCGCGCTGGAGTGGGCTCCTGACGGAATCCGTGTCAACGTGGTGTCCCCAGGCATGACCCATACGCCGATGTCGGAAAAAATGTATGCCGACCCCCAGATCAAGAAAGCACGGGAAGCAATCATTCCGCTGGCGAGAATCGGCGAGCCCGTGGATATCGCGAACGTGATCGAATTTCTCGTTAGCCCCTTATCGGCCTATGTCACGGGACAGGATATATGTGTCGACGGTGGCTTCTCCAAATCGATACTGAGTCATATTCCGGGGCGACCAAGCTCCAAATCATGAGCGCAGTTGCTTTAGAGTGAGTTCAGCACTCAACTCGGAGGTGTGAGTTGAGTGTAAGCGAGGCCGTACGGGCTTAGGCTTAAGTGCTACGTGCGGCTTCGACCGGCCCCAGCACCCTTCGCGTGCTTACACCTTTACTGAGCCAGCTCAACGATTTAACGGATCCCCCTACCATCGGGGTTACTCAATCATGTCGTTTCAGTACCCGAACTATCTTGGCTCTCAGGCCATGCCGACATCGCGACATCAATGAGGCCGCCAAGTGTCTGGTTAGTCGCCCCGACTGAAGGCAGATTTACCACAGCCTGCAGTATTCCGAAGTAATACCAAGCCAGTAGATCCAAATCGACATGCTGCCCTATCTCACCCTCCAACTGACCATGAGTCAAAATATCCAGAAAAATCTGTCGCTGCTGGCAAGCCGCAAAATTCGCGGTTTTCTTTCCTGCGGCAGTGAGGTCTTCTTGCTCAGCGTTACTGCGAGATATCAGGCAACCAGGCGGACGCTCTGCGCCAAATGTCTTCGGAAGAAACTCTCGGAGCAGTGCTTCTACGCTTGCCTTGGAGGTCTGTGCCCGGGTCGATCTCATTCGCGTTAATACACGGTCGGTATATAGCTGAAGAGACTCGTTGAAGAGCCCATCCTTATCATGGAACCGCTGGTACAGACTTGATCGAGACAAACCCGTTGCCTCAGTCAGATCGCTGACCGATGCATTTGCGTACCCATGCCGCCAGAAAACAGCCGTCGCCGCCTTCAGGACAGCACTTTCGTCATATTGCGGTTTGCCGCTCATAAATCCTCCGTTGACAACATGGAACGATCAGACCAGGATAGTTGGACTGATCGTTCCAATGTATAGGAAGATTTTATCATGCTCAATCCATCGACTAATCGGACGCAACCACTCAGCATCGCCGTTGCCGGCGCGACAGGCCGTGTAGGCAGGCGATTGATCAGTCAGTTAGTGCAAGACCCCGTCACGATACTGGCGCTCACACGGCAAAAATCATCCACGACCTTTCCACAAGGGGTGGTCTCTGCCGAGTTGGATTTTGATCAGCCGTCCACGCTCAGAAAAGCGCTTGTCGGTGTCGAGAAACTGTTCATTGCTCACGGCACTTCACCCCAACAAGTCGCCAACGAGATCGCCCTCATTGACGCTGCCGTAGAAATGGGCGTGCAGCACATCGTAAAGCTTTCGGTGATGGGGCCATCGACCCCTCTCAATCCATTTGCTTGGCATTCATTGATAGAAGCACATCTGGGTCAACAACCTATCGCGTCTACCGTATTGAGACCTACAACCTTCATGGACGTGCTCAAGCGTGCTGGCAACGCTGTTGCAACGGGCACTTGGGCAGGCGCCGCAGGCAATGGACGTGTGAACCTGATAGACACTCGAGATGTAGCAGACTCGGCGCGCGTAGCATTGCTGGAGGAAGTAGCAGAAGGATCACAGCGTGCGTATCACCTGACAGGGCCTCGAAATTGGACAATGCCGCAAGTTGCCGAGCAATTGTCCGTTCTGTTAGGCCACACAGTCGCCTATACCCATCGGTCTCCCGTCGCACAGCATTCAGCGTTAGTTGCCGATGGACTCTCCCCGTTTGTAGCCGAGATTCTCGTGGGGCTTGATCGCATCTTCCATGATTCCATACTGACAGAACGAACCTTTACGGTTGAAGACCTCACCGGCACCCCACCGCGTTCGCTGTCCGCCTGGCTCCGTGAAAACCTTGAGGCCTTCAAGAAATAGGCATTACCGACCATTAGAACCCGAGCATCGCCCAAAATTGGAGTGCTGATGTAGCAGACGCACACCGTTTAAATCTCAAACTATAGGTTGCTGTTCATGAGAGCCTTCAAACATCCGGAAGCCAGGGAAAACTCGCTGATCTTCCAAAGTGGAAGATGTGAGTAACCTCATCTTTTCAACGCCGCTTCGCCTTCGCCAGCTCAGCGATCAGAAAATCCCTGAACGCCGAAACCGCCGCCGGTAGATTGCGCCCAGCCATGCTTTGCAGTTCGATGCGCCGTGCCTGCATGCCTTCATCAAGGATCGGCAAGCATTGCAACTGCTTGTCCGCCACCTGTTGGTGCAAGGTCATTTCGCTGGCCAGGCTGATGCCTCCCTCTTCACGGACGAAACTGTAGAGCGCGGCAACGTAATTAGTGGTCAATACCGGGTCGAACAACAACCCCTGGACGCCGCAACAGATGTCGAAGAGTTGCCGTATCGTAGTGTCAGCCTTGGGTAACGCAATGGGCCAGGGTTGCAACTCGGCGAGGTAGACAGACTCGCGCCCGGCCAAGGGATGGGCATTGGAGACCACGGCAAAAATCGCCCCGCTCAGGACATGTTCAACCTTGATTTCCTTTTGCGGCGTCAGGCTGAACGTCATCGCTAGGTCGGCTTCACCGGAGCGAACCTTCTCGGTCGCTTCAGCGGGCGCACAGACCTCCAGCGTGAAATGAATGCCCTGATACTCACGCCTGAACGCGCTGATGCTCCTGGGCATGTATTCCAAGGCAAATCCTTCCGAACAGGCCACATGCACATGACCGCGCTGCAAGCCGTGCAACTCGGTAATTTCCAGCACCACCTGCTCGGCCTCAAGCTGCGACTTGCGCGCATAAGCCGCCAGTCGCGCCCCCGCCTCGCTGAGCACCATGCCGCGGGCACGACGCTCAAACAGGCTGGCATCCAGGGCCAACTCAAGCTTGGAAATTTGTCGACTCACCGCTGATGCCGCCACATTCAGCCGCATTGAGGCCTCGCTGATCGATCCGCATCGCGCGACCTCAAGAAAATAGCGCAGTGCCGTGGACTGCACGCCATACAGCTGCATCGGAGCCCCCAAGGATTGCCTTTTCGGCAAAGGAAGTATCGAAATATTGTGCTTGTGGCATTGATAGCCCTTCCCTACATTCGTGTCCAGACCAAAAAAAACAGCGCCCGTCCTTTTCCTCCTCCTTCTACGCATTTGCGATTCGCTGCCCTTTGATTCAACCACTCTCGCCAACGGAGACGACGGCATGGGCATCAAAGGTTTCGCCTGCAGTATTGCGCTGATGGGTCTTATCAGCAGCTTTCCGGCGCATGCCGGCAAAGCCAACGACACCCTGGTTTACGCTTCCGACAGCGAGCCTGAAAACATCAGCCCCTATCACAACGATTTACGCGAAGGCGTGATTCTCGGCCGGCTGATCTGGGACAACCTGATCTACCGCGATCCCAAAAGCGGCGAATACAAACCCATGCTGGCCACCAGCTGGAAACAGGTCGACGACACCACCCTCGACTTTGAGCTGCGCAAGGGCGTCAAATTTCACAACGGCGACGCCTTCACCGCCGACGACGTGGTGTTCACCCTCAACTACGTGGTGTCGCCCGAAGCGAAAGTCGTTACCGTGCAAAACGTAGACTGGATCAAGAGCGCCGAAAAAACCGGTGACTACAGCGTCCGCCTGTATTTGAAGAAGCCTTTCCCGCCGGCACTGGAATACCTGTCCAACGCCGTTCCGATGTTTCCCAAGCAGTACTTCGAGAAGGTCGGCCTGGCCGAATTCAGTCGCAAGCCAATTGGCACCGGGCCGTATAAAGCCGTGTCGGTGGTGGCCGGCGAAGGCGTGACCATGGAGATCAACAAGGACTACTTCCCGGACAGCCCACAAGGCAAGCCCCATATCAGCCACCTCAAGTTCCGCGTGATCCCGGATGCAGAAACCCGCCTGGCTGAGTTGATGACCGACGGTGTCGACTGGATCTGGCGGTCGACCTCAAAGGTATGCCGAACCTGACCGTGACCAGTGGCGAAACCATGCGCATCGGTTTCCTGATTCTTGATGCACGCGGCACCTCCACTGAAAACTCACCGATGAAGAACCTCAAGGTGCGCCAGGCCATCAACCATGCGATCAACCGCAATGCGCTGGCCACGCAATTGGTGGGTGGCGAAGCCAAGCCCTTGCAGGTTGCCTGTTATCCAGGCCAGTTCGGTTGCGATACCACCGCGGCCACGGTCTACAACTATGACCCCGCCAAGGCCAAGGCGCTGCTCGCCGAAGCCGGTTACCCGAATGGCTTCGAGACAGAAATCTTCGCTTATCGCGACCGTGATTACGTCGAAGCCATCATCGGCAACCTGCGCGCGGTGGGCATCAACGCCAAGCTGCGCTACTTGAAGTACGCCGCCCTGCGCGATCAGCAACGTGGCGGCAAGGTGCCCATGTCGTTTCAGGCCTGGGGCTCGTTCTCGATCCTCGACACCTCGGCGTCGGCCGGTACCTGGTTCAAGGGCAATCCGGACGACAATATCAAGGACCCACAAGTCCAGGGCTGGCTACAGACCGCCGACAATGCCCTCGACCCGCAAGTGCGCAAGGACAACTACCGCAAGGCCTTGCAACGCATCAGCGAGCAGGCCTACTGGGCGCCGCTGTTCAACTACTCGATGAACTACGCCTACACCTCGGAACTCGCGTTCACACCGTACCCGGATGAGCTGCCGCGTTTCGTCGAGTCCACGTGGAAGTAATACGTCACCGGGCGCACGGACTCTCGTGCGCCACGGACACGTCCTCACACTTGTCATCCATTGGATATGAGGAAACTTGCCATGCTTGGATTCCTTCTGCGCCGCCTGGGCATCGCCATTTGCGTTGCCATTACCGTGTCGGTGATCAGCTTTTCTCTTTTGCACCTGTCCGGCGACCTCGCCACCGCCATTGGCGGACCGGAAGCTACCAGCGAACAGATCGAACAGATTCGCGTGCAGTACGGCTTGAACAAACCGCTGCCGACCCAGTACTTCAACTGGCTGGGCGATTTGCTGCGGCTGGACCTGGGCAACTCGTTTTTCTTTCAGGAATCGGTCTACAACCTCGTCGCCAGCCGCTTGCCGATTACCCTGGGGCTGGGTGCCATGGCGCTGGGGATCGCCTTGCTGGTGGCCATTCCACTGGGCGTACTGGCCGCAGTCAAACGCGATACCTGGATTGACCGGTTGGCCTTGAGCATCGCGGTGCTGGGTCAGGCAATGCCAAGCTTCTGGTTTGCGCTGATGTTGATCGTGGTGTTCGCGGTGACGCTCAAGTGGCTGCCGGTGTCCGGCAACTCGACCCTGCTGCACTTCGTCATGCCGGCCATTGCCCTGGGCTACTACGCGACGCCGGCAATCATGCGCCTGACCCGCGCCGGCATGCTTGATGTGCTCAGTTCCGACTACATCCGCACCGCCCGCGCCAAGGGCCTGCGCCCTGCCCGCGTGTTGTTCAAGCATGCACTGCGCAACGCCCTGATTCCGGTTGTCGCGCTGGCGGCGGTGGAGTTCGGCTTCATGCTCGGCGGCTCGGTGGTGATCGAAACCGTGTTCTCCCTGCAGGGCATCGGGCAACTTGCCTGGGACGCCATCGCCCGTGACGACTTTCCGGTGGTACAGGCCGTGGTCCTGCTGATTGCAGTGATCTACATCATCCTCACGTTGCTGGCCGATGTGCTCAACGCACTGCTCGACCCGCGTATTCGCGTGCGCTAGGAGGCTTACATGAGCACCCCCACTACCCTCGCGATCAATGACTACCTGCCACCACCGAGCAGCCTGAGCCGAGTACTTGGCAAGAGCTTGCGTCATCGTGGTTTCGCCATCGGCGCAGTGTTGTTGCTGATTATCTTCGCGGGTGCACTGTTCGCGCCGTGGCTGGCACCTTACGACCCCTATGCGCAAGACGTGATGCTGCGCATGAAACCGCCGGTATGGATGGCCAACGGCACCTGGGAATACGTGCTCGGCACCGACAAGCTGGGCCGCGACTACCTGTCGAGGCTGCTCTACGGCGCACGTATTTCGCTGTTCATCGGCATTGCAGCGGCGCTGATTTCCGGCTTTATCGGCACGGTCATGGGGCTGTTGGCAGGCTACTACGGCGGCAAGGTCGATGGGTTTATCAGCTACCTGATCACCACCCGGCTGGCGATGCCGGTGGTGATGGTCGCGCTGGCCTCGGCCTCGCTGATGGGTGGCTCACTGAAAGTGGTGATCGTGCTGCTCGGCTGCCTGTTATGGGATCGCTTCGCGGTGGTGGTCAGGGCCTCGGTGCAACAGATTCGCGATGCTGAATATGTGGCGTCAGCCCAGGCGCTTGGCTGCTCGACCCTGCGCATTCTAGCCAGTGAAATCCTGCCCAATCTGGTCGGCGCACTGATCGTCGTCGCGACGCTGGAAATGGCCCACGCGATCCTGCTGGAGTCAGCACTGTCGTTCCTCGGGGTTGGCGTGCAGCCACCGACGCCGTCCTGGGGCCTGATGATCGCGGAAGGCAAACCCTACATGTTCTTTTCCCCGTGGGTCATCGCCATTCCCGGCGTCGCCCTGATGATTCTGGTGCTGGGCATCAACCTCGTCGGCGATGGCCTGCGCGATCTGATCCTGCCCGACGGCCGTAACTGATAGACCGCCGTAACTGATAGAGGGAACCGAACATGGCACTACTCCATGTAGAAAACCTGCGCGTGGACATCCCCATGGGCAACAGCCCGACGCCGGATGACATGCTGCATGCCGTACGCGGCCTGAATTTTGAAGTCGAGCGCGGTGAAATGCTGTGCATCGTCGGGGAATCCGGCTGCGGCAAATCCTTGACCTCGCTGGCGTTGATGGACCTGTTGCCACGCAAGGCAAAACGCACCGCGTCCCGGCTGACGCTGGACGGCATCGACATGCTCGGCCAGAGCGAGCGGCGCATGTGCGACCTGCGCGGCAACCGCCTGGCGATGATCTTCCAGGAGCCGATGACCTCGCTGAACCCGGCCTACAGCATTGGCGATCAACTCAGCGAGGTACTGACCCAGCATCGCAAGGTCTCACGCAAAGAGGCCCTGGCGCGCGCCGCGCAGATGCTGGAGAGGGTCGGGATCAGCAATGCCACCGAGCGCTTGCGTCAGTATCCGCATCAGCTTTCCGGCGGCCTGCGCCAGCGGGTGATCATCGCCATGGCGTTGATGTGCGAACCGGACCTGATCATCGCTGATGAGCCCACCACGGCGCTGGACGTGACCATTCAAGCGCAGATCCTGCGCTTGATCCGCGACATTCAGAAAGAACTCGGCCTGGCGGTGATCTTCATCACCCACGACCTTGGGCTGGTGGCACGGATCGCCGACCGGGTCGCCGTGATGTATGCCGGGGAAATCGTCGAAACCGCCCCTGCCCTGCAACTGTTCGAGAACCCGCAGCATCCGTACACCCGGGGTCTGCTGGCGAGTATTCCAATCCCTGGCCGGACCAAACCGGGTGAGGCGCTGGGTTCGATTCCAGGCCTGGTGCCGAGCCTGGTCGGCGCACAGCAAGGGTGTGCGTTCCGCAATCGTTGCGGTCAGGCGATCCCGGCCTGCGCGCAAAACATCCCCGAAGTCGAACAGGACGGGCACATGGCGCGCTGCCTGTTCGCCGCCCCGGCCCCGGCACCGATTCGCCTTCAGGAGCGTGCAAGGTCATGAAAAAAGACATCGCTTTGGAGCTGTGTGACATCCGCCGTGAGTTTCGGATCAACCAGGGCTTTTTCAAACCCGCCGCCACCCTGAAGGCTGTTGATGGTGTTTCCCTGCGCCTGATGCGTGGCGAGACCCTCGGTCTCGTGGGCGAGTCCGGTTGCGGCAAAAGTACCCTGGCCAAGATGCTGCTCGGTCTGTTGCCGCCCACCAGCGGCGACGTGTTGGTCAATGGCAAACACCTGGCGGCGACTGATCGCAAGGAAATGTCCCGGCATATCCAGCCGATTTTCCAGGACCCGTATTCCTCGCTGAATCCACGCAAGACCCTGCGCGAAATCGTTACCCTGCCGCTGATCGTGCATGACATCGGCAGCACCGCCGAGCGACGCAAGAAGACCGAAGCGATGCTTGATGTGGTCGGCCTGCCCAAGCGGGTGATCGACAGCTACCCGAGCCAGCTGTCCGGCGGGCAACGCCAGCGGGTGGCGATTGCCCGGGCGCTGATCATGCGCCCTGACGTGTTGATCTGCGACGAGCCCACATCAGCGCTGGACGTGTCGGTGCAGGCGCAGATTCTCAACCTGCTGCAGGACCTCAAGCGCGAATTCGGCCTGACCTATCTGCTGATCAGCCATAACCTGGCGGTCATCGAACACCTCGCCGACCGGGTCGCCGTGATGTACCTGGGGCGCATCGTCGAAGAACGCACGCGCGAATCGTTGTTCGCTCAACCCGGCCACCCTTATACACGTGCCTTGCTGGATTCGGTGCTCACGCCCGATCCGCGCCTGGGCATTCCCGAGATCGGCCTGCACGGCACCTTCCCCAACCCCATGTCACCGCCGTCCGGCTGCGCCTTCCATCCGCGCTGCCCGAGCTGCTTCGCCCCCTGCAAAACGGCCTACCCGGCCAATAGTCCGCTTATCGGCGGCAACGTGCGTTGCCACCTTCACGACACTTCTGCCCAAACACTGGAGCTTGTCCACTCATGAGTCGTTCACTGGCTATCAGCAACACCACAGCGCAATTCGACAACGGCGAGTTTTTCAATCTGCTCGAACGTAGCGTCGCCCTGCACACCGAAAGCCAGGCAGCGGACAGCCAGCCCGAGCTGTATCGCTACCTCAATGACTTCATCACCCCGCATGTCGAGGCGATGGGTTTCAGCGTCAAGATCTATGACAACCCGGTGGCCGAGCGCGGCCCTTTCATGATCGCCACGCGCATTGAACACCCGGACCTGCCGACCGTGCTCAGCTACGGCCACGGTGATGTGGTGCGCGGCTATGAGGCGCAATGGCGCGAAGGCCTGTCGCCGTGGCAAGTCATTGCCGAAGGCGATCGCTGGTACGGCCGCGGCACGGCGGATAACAAAGGCCAGCACCTGATCAACCTGACCGCGCTGGAACAAACGCTCAAGGCGCGCGATGGCCAACTGGGTTTCAACGTCAAGCTGCTGCTGGAAATGGGCGAAGAAGAAGGCTCGCCGGGCTTGAACGCATTCTGTGCCGCGCACAGCAAAGAGCTTGCGGCGGATATTTTCATCGCCTCGGACGGCCCGCGCCTGGCGGCATCACGCCCGACGATTTTTCTCGGCTCACGCGGGGTATTCAACTTCGAGCTGGTGGTCAATTTACGTGAGGGCGCCCATCACTCCGGCAACTGGGGCGGGTTGCTGGCCAATCCCGGCATCATCCTGGCCAATGCCATCGCGAGCATGGTCGATGAACACGGTCGGGTGAAAGTGGCGGGACTGATGCCCGAGACACTGCCGGAGCCGGTTCGACAGGCACTGGCCGATATTGCCGTGGGTGGCGGACCGGGCGATCCGGACATCGACGCCAACTGGGGTAACCCGGCGCTTTCGCTGAGCGAAAAGGTGTTCGGTTGGAACACCCTCGACGTCATCGCCTTCAAGACCGGCAACCCAGACGCCCCGGTGCATGCGATTCCCGGCAAGGCTAACGCCCACTGCCATATCCGCTTCGTGGTCGACAGCGACTACACGACCTTTATCCCGGCGGTACGTACCCATCTGGATGCGCATGGCTTCAGCAATGTCGAGGTCAAGCAAAGCCGCATCGATGTGATGCATGCCACTCGGCTGGACCCGCAGAGCCCTTGGGTCGATTGGGCGCTCAGTTCCCTGGCACAGACCACCGGCAAAAAACCTGCGCTGCTGCCAAACCTCGGTGGCTCGCTGCCCAACGACGTGTTCGCGGACGTGCTGGGCCTGCCAACATTGTGGGTGCCGCACTCGTACCCGGCCTGTTCACAGCATGCGCCGAACGAACACTTGCTGGCGCCGGTGGTCAAGGAAAGCCTGCAAATCATGGCCGGGCTGTTCTGGGACCTGGGCAACGACGCGGCACGCCTGACGCGGGAACATCAGTTACGGGAGCAGGCGCAATGAGCGCCACGCCACAACAGGCCTTGGACTGGCTTGCCGACCAGCGCCAAGCCATGGAAGCGCTGCTGCGGCGTATCGTCGACACCGATTCCAACAGCTATGACAAGGCGGGTGTCGACGCTGTGGGCGCGCTGCTCGCGGCTGAACTGGAGGCCGACGGCATATTGCTCAAGCGCATACCGGTCGAGGGTTTTGGTGACGTGCTGCTCGCCGAAGTGCCAGGCGATTCTGGAAAACCGGTGCTGTTGCTGGGCCATCGCGACACGGTCTTCCCCAAAGGCACCACCACGACTCGCGGCTACAGCCGCGACGCCAACCTCGCCTATGGCCCCGGCGTCGCCGACATGAAAGGCGGCCTGGTGCTCAATTGCTTCGCCCTCATGGCCCTCAAGCGCGCCGGCCGGTTGCCCTATCCGGTGCAGGTCCTGTACACCGGCGACGAAGAAATCGGCTCCGGCAGCGCCAGGCCCCATATCGAAAACGCCGCCCGTGCCGCCCGCGCCGTGCTCAATACCGAACCCGGCCGGGCCAGCGGCAACGTGGTCAGCGCACGCAAAGGCGGGGCCACGCTGATCATCGAAGTCAGCGGCCGCGCGGCGCATGCCGGGGTCAACCATGCCGACGGGGCCAGCGCCATCGAGGCCCTGGCACGCAAGATCATCAAGCTGCATGCCTTGACCGATTACCCGGCAGGCATCACCACTAACGTTGGGCTGATATCCGGTGGTACGTCGAGCAACACCGTCGCGCCCAGCGCCTGCGCCCGGCTGGACGTGCGCTTCATTGAACTCAAGCACTGGGACCAGATCTTCAGCGCAATCCAGGCCATCATCGCCGAAGAAGAAGTGATCGGCACCCGGGCTGTCCTCAAGGAAGCGACGACCTTTCTACCGATGGAAGCACGCCACAGCGCACGACTGCTAAGCCTCTACCAACAAAAAGCACTGGCGCTGGGTTTCAGCGTCGAAGGCGAATTCACCGGCGGTTGCGCCGACTCCGGCTTCACCGCCAGCCTGGGCGTTCCAACCCTGTGCGGGCTCGGTCCGGTGGGTGGCAAGGTTCACACTGATCGCGAATACCTGGAACTGGACACCCTGGTGCCTCGCGCCCTGGCCTTGGTGGCGACCATTCTGGCGGTCGGCGACAGCGTTTGAGGTCGTGGTTTTCTACGTGTGGTCTCCGACAGGTTCACGGGCAGTTCCTGACGCTGTCGGGTATCGTTTCAAGGTGACGGGAATTGCTCACTCGGGCGAAGTTTTTGACCTGTTCTACTGCTGCAATCACCGAACATTCGGCCGACCCGTCTGGCGCTATGGAGTAGAGGCATCGCTTACCCATGGAAAGGCTATGCAATAAACGCTCATCCAGTTCACCGAGCACGACAAAAGAACAGTCACTCTTGACCCCTTGCACATCAACGCGCTTGCCAGGCACGGTGTTCACCGTATCGACATGGATCAGCGCAACATTGTCAAAACAGCTGAACCCCTGATGGATCAAGTCAATATGAGCGCTATCAAGCCCGCACACGATGACCACGATACGCGTGCCACTTGAAGGCTCGCGCATCCACTTCATTGCATGGGTGCGACAGTCGACGGTTCGGCTCATAAGCGATGCCTTTATTGTTCCAACAGGCGAATGGACCAAGTCCTTGGTTAAATGACGCCGCGTGCCTGCAACACGCTTTTCGCCAGGCTTCGGGTCGCCGCTAACACCGCCTCCACCTGTTGATCCATCTGTGCAGTGGAGGAGGCTATTTTTCCAAGTTCGACCACGCGCAGTGGATGACCAAAGACGGACCCCAGCCACGTCATGCCGCAATTCCTGCCAGTTTCGACATCCAGTAAAAAGCTGCCGTGGCAGACGCCGCGCAACAGTTGGCTGGCATGGCACGCGTAGCCCCCGACAGACGGCTCCGGGCTGGACCCGACCTGCAACCAGTCGAGCATCAACGCCTCGGACTGTTTGACGGCTAGATAAGCCACCTGGTCCCACTCATCTATCGCCACATGCAGCTTGTCGATCATGTATTGAGGCAACGCGGCGCTGGTAACGATCACCACTCCGGCATCCGCCGAAGGCTCCTTGATCCAGACTGCGGATTGCGTTATCGCATGCATGGCGGTACTCCCGGCGGTTGGATAGGAGCAACGTGCTCCGGGTGGCGATTCGACGATGGGGTCGTGACATTCAATATCGGTGCCGACTCACCCATCGCTTTGTGAGCTCCCTGGTTATTGGCGTTAATCAGCCATTGCGAAACAGGAAGCTGTAGGCATTCAGCGCAGGCGCCCCACCCAAGTGCGCATACAGCACTTTCGAGCCTTCGGGGAACTCACCACGGCGAACCATTTCAATCATCCCGTGCATGGATTTGCCCTCGTACACCGGATCGGTCAGCACACCTTCCAGGCTCCCGCACAAACGAATGGCTTCCAGCGTGCCTTCGTTGGGCAAACCGTATTCCGGGTAGGCAAAACGTGTATCGAGCACCACATCGTCTTCGGTGATTTCACGGCCCAGTTCCACCAACTCTGCGGTGTGCCTGGCGATACGCAGGATCTGGGCCTTGGTTTGCTCCGGCTTGGCCGAGGCATCAATGCCGATAACGTTCTTCGAACGGCCGTCCGCGGCGAAACCGACGACCATACCGGCCTGGGTACTGCCGGTCACAGAGCAGACCACGATGTAGTCGAACGTGAACCCCAGTTGTTTTTCCTGCTCACGCACTTCTTCGGCAAAGCCGACGAACCCAAGGCCGCCGTAGGGATGTTCGGAACACCCGGCAGGGATCGGAAACGGCTTGCCACCCCGCTCCACCACATCGTCCATGGCCTTCTGCCAACTGGGCCGGATGCCAATGTCGAACCCGGCGGCGTCCAGTCGTACGTCGGCGCCCATGATGCGCGACATCTCGATATTGCCAACGCGGTCATACACCGCATCGGAGTAGTTCACCCAGTTTTCCTGCACCAGCACACACTTCATGCCCAGGTGAGCGGCAACGGCGGCCACCTGGCGGGTCTGGTTCGACTGGATACCGCCAATGGAAACCAAGGTATCGCAGCCTTGCTCGAGCGCTTCGGGAATCAAGTATTCGAGCTTGCGCGTTTTGTTCCCGCCAAAGGCCAGGCCACTGTTGCAGTCTTCACGTTTGGCATACAGCTCGACCTTGCCTCCCAGGTGTTCACTGAGGCGCTTCAAGGGCGTGATGGGAGAAGGACCGAAGGTCAACGGATAACGTTTAAAACGATTCAGGTTCATGACGCTGCTCCTTGATTACTGGACATCAAAGCGCCAGACCGAAAGGCAAAGGTTGCCTTCCAGGTTCTTTCAGACGGGCTTCGATGAGTTCAATATTAAGAAGTTTTCCAAAAAGATGTCTTGCAAACTTTTATCACTTGAAGAACTATAATTTCTCACTATAAATATCAAACATACTTTAATTGCGAATAAACAGTTATGAACGCAATAAACACTCGCAAGAAGCCAAGCGTATCAGCCCCGGTGCCGCAGCCGCTGGATCGAACCGACCGCGCCATTCTCAAGGCCCTGCAGCGAGATGCGTCCATCTCCAATGTGGCGCTGGCAGAAAAGGTGAAATTGAGTGCACCTGCGTGCCTCAGGCGCGTCGAGCGGCTCAAGCAAGTCGGCCTGATCAAAGGCATCGTCGCACTGCTGGACACTGTCACGCTGGATGCGGGAATGGTGGTGTTGATCGGCGTGGTGCTGGACCGCTCCACACCGGAATCCTTCGCCGCATTCGAGGCAGCCGCACAAAAAGTGTCCGGCTGCATGGAGTGCCATGTGGTGACGGGGGAATTCGACTACTTCATGTTGATACGAACCAAGGACAGCAACAGTTTCAACCGGCTCCACGCGGAACAATTGCTGTACCTGCCAGGGGTTCGCCAGATTCGATCGTTCATGGGCTTGCGTCAGGTCTTGTCGACCACCCACATTCCCCTTTGAAGCGCCGCTAGTCGAGCATTCCACCCTGCTCCCGTACGTGCTTGATGTCTCTCGAGGGCGGGGCTCCGAAACGCCGGGCATACTCACGGCTGAATTGAGCGACACTTTCATAGCCGACGCGCAACGCGGCGGTGTTCACGTCTATCCGATCGGTCAACATCAGGCTGCGTGCGGCTTGCAGCCGTAACGCTTTTTGATACTGAACAGGGCTGGTGCCTGTCAGCTTGCGAAAACTGTGATGCAGCGTAGAGCTGGCCATTCCTGATCGTTCGGCAAGATCAGCCACGTGCAGCGGTTTGTCGTAGTGATGTTTCAGCCATTCAATGGCTCTCACGATGCCCTTGTCTCGATAACCGTCGCGCGTGACGCTGCGCAGCCACTGCCCTGCACTACTTAGCAATAGCCGAACGCATATTTCCCGCTTGATCAGATCCGACATCAAGCCTGCTTCAAGCGGCCGTTCGATCAGCGTAGCGAGTCGAGCGAATGCATCGAGCATCTCACTCGACGCCGCACCGGATACGAAGCCACGCGCTTCAGTAGTCATTTCCTGCGCAGGCGGTTCCAAAGTCTGGATCACCTCGTTGAGCATGGAAAGGTTGAGCTTCAACACGACGGATAAATAGGGGGTTTCCTCGCTGGCAGCAGTAACACGGGCCAGTGTGGGGATGTCGACCGACGTGACGAAGAACGCCCCCTGCCCGAACTCACAGGCCTCCTCGCCGAACGTGATCTCCTTCGCGCCCTGCAGAATGATCGCCACGCAAGGCTCATAAATGCAGTAAGTGGGCGTACCCAGGTCAGCCATTCGATAAAAGGCCAGACCTGGAATGGATGTTTTGCAGACCTCGTTCAAACCAATCTGCCGGGTGACTTTTTCGATCAGCCGCCTGAGTGCCTGGAGACGCTCGTTGGGCTGGATGGGATCACGCAACGCCAGAGAATGCAGATGGCCGGAACCGAACTGCGAGAAGGAACCGCTCGTCATTACATGCGCCCCTGTTTACGGAATGCTCGAGTCTGCTGAGAGTGCCTGCTCAGCACAAGCGTATCGGCAGGATTGTGCAAAAAATATGGCGTATTAGGGTCACCCGGCCAACCCTCGTTGTTCTAACTTCCAGTACGAATACCGGCTTCGATGATCCCGTGAAACCTCGGTCGCGAAAGGAACGTTGGATGGACAGACGAGATTTTCTTACTTACTCGGCAGTGGGTACTGTTGCAGCCGCTTTGCTGCCAGCCTCGAGTATCGCAAGTTCGGCAGCCCCAGCGCCCGCTTTACTGACAGAGCGCGGGAGCGTGATGCGGACTGAAGGCCGGCCAGTGCGCACAGACCTGCCCTCCAATTCGCCCTCGCCTACCCTGCGATACATGACGCCTCAACGCTTTGGCATGGGCGGGACGCAGATCGGCAATATCTTTGCGCCGCTCAGCGACGAGCAGGCGGGCTCGGTTCTGCAAGCTGCTTGGGAGGCAGGTGTAAGGCTTTACGACACCTCGCCGTTCTACGGGTTTGGCCTGAGTGAATATCGTCTAGGCCGCTTCCTGCGCGGCAAAAATCCAGACGACTATGTGGTGTCCACCAAAGTCGGTCGCGTATTGACGGCCGCGGGTGGCCCGCGCGCAGACCATGCCATCTGGAAGTCACCCGCGCCCTTCAACTACCGGTATGACTACACCGCAGCAGGCGCACGGCGTTCCGTGGAAGACAGCCTGCAGCGGCTGGGGCTGCAGCGTATCGATATCGTCTTTATCCATGACATCTCGCCCGATAACAGCGAACTGGAAGGCGGTTGGGACGCGGCGTATCGCATTGCGCGCACGGGGGCGATGGTTGAGCTTGAAAAGATGCGTGATGAGGGCCTCATCAAGGCATGGGGCTTCGGCGTCAATACGCCGAATGCTGTGGTCCAGGCAATGGCCGGTGATGACCCGACTCCCGACATCGTGTTGCTTGCCTGCCAGTATTCGCTCCTTGAGCACGGCGATGCGTTACGCAACACCTTTCCGGCGTTGAGCAGGAAGGGCACCAGCGTTGTGGTTGGAACACCACTGAACGACGGATTCCTGGGAGGGCGCAGCCGGTATAACTTCAGCTTGGATCTGCCTGCAGGGGCGGTGGAAAAGCGCGCACGAATCATGGCGGTTGCCAAACGACATGGCATCGACATTCATACTGCCGCCCTGCAGTTCGCGGCAGCACATCCGCAAGTGTCAGCGATCATTCCGGGTGCCCGCACGCCGGGGCAGATCGTTTCCAATGTGCAGGCGATGAAGGTCGGTATCCCAGCAGCCTTTTGGGAGGAGCTCAAGAGCCGGAACCTGATCGATGCCCAAGCACCGGTCCCTTCCTGAGCAGGGTCTACGCCCGTGCAACCTGCTGATGGGGCGCTATCGTCGCTGGCCTCATTTAACCCGAAACCTATCTTCCTGGTTGCAGCAACGCTGCAAATAGCAGCCGCTTGATCCGCCTGTTCCAGTCAATAAACTGCGCACGCGTCCAACTAAAAACACTCGTCCAAGGCCGTAATAAATGAAGATACGCACGTCTTTCATGATTTTAGGCGGCCTGCTTGCGCTGTCCGGCAGTGGCTACTTACTCGCCGACACACCCGCGCTGAGCGTTCCATTGCCGGCTCCACTCCCACAGCTAAAAGTGCTGACACTCCTTATAGGTATACACCTGCTCGGCATGTGCTTCGGTCTTGGTGGGGCGACGATGCTGGACCTCTGGATCTTGCGTTGGATGCGCCGGGGTAGCCTGCCGGTTGAAATCGGACGCACCTTTCACTTCATCAGCGATGCGGTCACTATTGGACTCTGTCTTCTGTGGCTTTCAGGCCTTGGTTTCCTTGCCCTTTACGCGATGGAGTCGCCGGAAAAGTTTGAAAACCCCAAACTCTGGGCGAAGGTCATTGTGGTGATCGTGCTGACCCTCAATGGAATAATCATCCACGCGCTTGTGCTGCCAGAAGCCCTACGCGACCTGAGTCGCCCCCTGCTCTTTGGCGTATCCCGCAAAAGAGCGGCCTTATTTCTCGCATCCGGTGCAGTTTCAGGGGTGTCTTGGTACACGGCTTTTGCCTTCGGCATTTTTCGCGAGTTAAACAACAGTGTCACCTTCACCCTGCTGGTCATCATGTGGCTTACGCTGATAGTCGCGGCCTCTCTCGCCGCCATGCTGCTCTGGTTAAACTCTGCAGCGGGAGCCAGAAAACCTCCGTCGCTCAGTCATCCGACGTGAAGATAAAGACCCGCTTGGGTAGTGCGCGTAACTGGGCGCTCGTCATGTGGGAGCTTGCGCGTCACTACCCGCCCGGCTCCAAAACTCTTCAGCAGATTGACTGAGGATTGCTTTCGGGCGGGTCAGATGAATTTCCAGAGGTATGTCCCAGCTTTCGTCGAGCGCTCTGACTAAGCGCCCATCAAGCACTTCTTGCTCGGTAAGGCTCTTGGGCAGCCACGCCACACCTTTGCTTTCCAGGGCCATGGACATGAGTACCGCTGCAAGGTGGCTGCTGAAAAGCGGCTTGAGGTGAAGGTAATCTTCCTTGCCACGCAACCTGTGGGCGACGATACGTCCCAGTCCAGACTCATGGGTGTATGCGAGGTATGGCAATGCCGCGGGCGAGGTGCCGAAGTGAGTGGAAGCACTCGCAAGCGGAACGAGGACGTCCTCCCCCACCTTCTTGTTGGTGAACTGATCAGGCGCCAGTAAAGGCGGAACGTCGGGATGGCGGTGGCAGAGCAGGAACTGAACCTGACCATGTATCAGCATCTGCTCACAGACGGCCATGCTGTCCGAGTGCAGTTTCACTGCCTCAATGGGGGCACCGTTTTCTGAGCTTCGAAGCCACTTGGGAAAAAACGTAAACGACAGCGAATGAGTTGCCGCGAATTGCAACGACTTGGCGGCGATTCCTGCTACCTCTTGAGCCTCGTTGCGCATCCTGTACAAGTGTCGAGCCGCTTCCTGAGCACTGGGCAAAATTTGCCTTCCGGCCTCGGTAAGGGTTGCGCCTTGTGGTGTGCGCACAAACAACTCGACGCCCATCCAATTCTCCAGTGAGCGTACTCTTCGACTGAAGGCTGGCTGAGTAACATGGCGTGCCTCAGCGGCACGGACAAAGCTGCCGTACTCCGCAAGCGCTGAAAGATCTTCAAGCCAAACGAGTTCCAAGGGGCCATGCCTCCTGTGCATAGGGTCCGGCATTAATAGCATTGGGCGGGTGACATCGCAAAGCATAACGTGGGGCCACAAACAACAAGAGGAGCCCGTTATGCGTATCGTAGACATCCGTGAAAAAACAGTTTCCATTGCCTCCCCAATTGCCAATGCCTATATCGATTTTTCCAAGATGACCTGCTCGGTCGTCGCGGTCATCACCGATGTGATTCGCGATGGCAAACCCGTCATCGGCTACGGTTTCAACTCCAATGGCCGCTATGGCCAAGGCGCTCTGATGCGGGACCGTTTCCTGGCGCGTATCACGGAAGCTGATCCTGACACGCTCGTCGACCATGAAAACAACAACCTGGATCCGTTCGCCATCTGGAAAACCCTGATGACCAACGAAAAGCCAGGCGGCCACGGCGAGCGCTCGGTCGCGGTTGGCACCATCGACATGGCTGTATGGGATGCCGTCGCCAAGATTGAGGGCAAACCTCTGTATCGCCTGCTGGCTGACCGCTACCGTAACGGCGTGGCAGATGACAAGGTCTGGGTCTACGCAGCCGGTGGGTATTACTACCCAGGTAAAGACCAGACCAAGCTCAAAGCAGAAATGCAGAGCTATCTGGATCGTGGCTACGACGTCGTCAAAATGAAGATTGGGGCAGTACCGCTGGATGAGGATATTCGTCGCATCGAAGCGGTGCTTGAAGTGGTTGGTGACGGCCGTCGACTGGCGGTCGATGCCAACGGTCGTTTCGATCTACAGACCGGTATTGCTTACGCGGAAGCCATCAAGCAGTACAACCTCTTCTGGTACGAGGAGATCGGCGACCCGCTGGACTACGCACTTCAGGCTGAGCTCGCCAATCACTATGAGCTGCCCATGGCCACCGGGGAAAACCTGTTCTCCCACCAGGATGCCCGTAACCTTCTGCGTCACGGTGGAATGCGCCCTGATCGCGACTTCCTCCAGTTCGACTGCGCCCTGTCCTACGGGCTGGTGGAGTACATGCGCACCCTGAAAGTGATGGAAGACATGGGCTGGTCTTCCCGCCGCGTGGTTCCCCATGGTGGCCACCAGATGTCCCTGAACATCGCAGCCGGCCTGCACCTGGGTGGCAACGAATCTTACCCCGACGTGTTCCAGCCTTTCGGCGGCTTCGCCGACGGAATCAAGGTGGAAAATAGTTATGTCGGCCTGCCGGATATTCCAGGTGTTGGTTTCGAAGCCAAGTCCGCCTTGTACGCGGTCATGCGCGAGTTAGGCGAAGGCTAACAACCTCGGTCTGCGGTTTCTTTTAAAGGGGCCGCAGACTCAGGCGTCATCCACTGACGCCAAACCACATGCCCATCACAAAAATAAAATGAGGTGCTTCCGTGGAAATGTCCAAGTCCCGCTGGTACAGCCAGCTGTATGTGCAGGTGCTGATCGGTATCGTCATCGGCGCTGCAATCGGTCACTTTGAACCGCAATTCGGAGCCAAGCTTCAACCTTTTGCGGATGGCTTTATCAAACTCATCAAAATGCTGTTGGCGCCGATTATTTTCGGTACTGTCGTGGTGGGTATCGCCAAGATGGGCAGCATCAAGGAGGTCGGGCGGATCGGCGTCAAGGCGCTGCTCTACTTTGAAATCCTTTCAACCATTGCGCTGGTCATAGGCCTTATTGTGGTCAATGTCGTAAAGCCAGGCGCCGGGATGAATATCAACGCTACCACGCTTGATGCCAGCGCTATCGCCAAGTACAGCCAAGCCGCCAGTGAGCAGGGCGGGACTATCGATTTCTTTCTCAACATCATCCCGAGCACCTTCATTGGCGCATTCTCCAATGGCGTCATGCTTCAGGTCATCTTGATTTCGGTATTGATGGGCATCGCCCTCGTTCAAATGGGTGAAACCAGCAAACCGCTGATCAATACCATCGACTTGTTTCTGCAAGGACTGTTCAAGATCGTAGCAATGGTTATGCGCCTGGCGCCGATTGGCGCCGGCGCCGGGATGGCGTTCACGATAGGCAAGTACGGAATTGGTACCTTGCTGTCACTCGGCCAGTTGCTGGTCGCGCTCTACATCACCACCTTGATTTTCATCGTGGTCGTACTGGGGACGGTCGCTAGATGGTCGGGCATGCCGCTTATGCAATTTCTGCGTTATTTCAAAGATGAAATTCTCATCACGCTTGGCACCTGCTCAACCGAGGCCGTGCTTCCGCGAATGATGGTGAAACTTGAAAAGCTGGGCTGCAAGAAGTCAGTGGTGGGCATGGTGCTACCCACTGGATATGCGTTCAATGCGGATGGCACCTGCATTTACCTCACCATGGCGGCGATTTTTATCGCACAGGCAACCAATACGCCCCTGACGTTTATGGATCAGATGATTCTGCTGGGTGTCTTCCTGCTGACCTCAAAAGGCTCCGCTGGCGTGGCGGGTGCCGGGTTCATAACCCTTGCGGCAACGCTCACGACCATCCACTCCATTCCGTTGGTAGGCCTTGTCCTGCTGTTGGGCATCGACCGCTTCCTCAACGAAGCGCGTGCCGTGACCAACCTGATCGGCAACGGTATCGGCACCATCGCCATTGCCAAATGGGACAATTCCTTTGACGTCGAAGCCTGCGAGCGTGAAATTGCCGCAATGAAACACCAAAAAGCAGTGCGCAAAGCACTGTTGCCGCAAAAGTAATCAGCACAATTTACCGGTCATTTGCGCGTCAACCATGGCCATGACCGGTCGTGATTTCCAGGTCTCGTTCAACGCGGGACGATCCCAACGAAGACCGCGAATGAAGTGGATGGAGCCGAAAAAATGATCGAGCGATCTCATCATGAATTGCGCAAGACGTTTGGTGACTTACTTCACGGAACCGCCTGTAAATTTGCCGCGTCCGTATTCGATCCTATCTCGGTTCGTATGGCGTCCGACCTTGGCTTTGAGGTTGCCATCCAAGGTGGTTCCGTCGCCTCGCTTCAAGTGCTCGGGGCACCTGACATTGCACTGCTCACGCTTGATGAATACGTTGAACAGGTTTCTAGAGTCGGGCGGGCCAGTCAGATCCCAATCATCGGCGACGCTGATCATGGGTTCGGTAACGCACTTAATGTCATGCGAACAGTGACCGAGCTTCAGAAAGCCGGTGTTGCCGCTCTGACGCTGGAAGACACCCACCTCCCGGCCAAGTACGACGAGCAGTCGAACGTGCTTATCGAAAGGCAAGAAGCCGCAGCCAAGATCTACGCTGCGCGATTTGCCCGTTCAGATGATGCGCTCAGCATCATTGCCAGAACGAATGTGGCCGCTACCACGTTGGAAGACTCCATCGCTCGCACTGCGGCCTATCAGAAGGCTGGGGCAGATGCAATTTGCCTGGTTGGCGTTAAGGATTTCCAGCACCTGGAAGCACTCACGGCACACCTCAGCGTGCCCATCATGCTGATCAACTACGGCAATCCGGCCCTGAGTGATGTCGAGAAACTGAGTGCCGCCAATGTGCGGGTCGTGGTCAATGGGCATGCCCCTTATTTGTCCGCAATCAAAGCGACCTACGAGGCGCTGCGCGAACAAAGCGGCACACACGCAAACGAGCTTTCCCTTCCTGAGCTGCTTTCAAAATACACGCTCTCGGATAACTATCGTGAGTGGGCCAAGACCTACTTGAAGTCAGGGCACGATTCAAATTGAACCTGAACGGGCGGGCGGAGTGACCACTAGGTTGCTGGCAATAGGGCTGCCCTAAAGGCTACACGTTTTTCTTCAGGCTCTCGGGGCTGCCAGCGCACAGACCATCCATCACCAGGTTCATCAATCTGGCGAGACGCGAGCGCCATTCACTCTGGGCATCCATTTGCCATATGCCAGCAATGGCTAGAAAGAAATCGTCGTTAGTAATCCCGCTACGAATAGTTCCGGCCTTTTCATTCGCCCTCAAAAGCAACTCGGCGGCGGCCTGGACTGGAGCATATCCCGATTTCCCTGGGAACTCGTAAACAGACGCAGCTTGTTGAATCGCAGCAGCGAGTCCTGCCTTTGTCATTGCGTATTCAGCGAGGCTGTCCATCCATTCCCGCAGGGCCTCCTTGGGCGGTTTTGTCGCGAGAAGCTGTTCCGCCAACGATGCCACCTGTTGCATCTCGAATTGATAGACCTCGAATACCAGTTTCTCTCGGGTGGCGAAGTGGCGATAGAACGTGCCCTGCCCCACCCCGGCCTTCTTCGCAATCGTGCTCAACGCAACCGCAGGATCGCTGGTCAGCTCGAGCACAGCGACTTCCAGTATCCGTTCGCGGTTTTTCTTGGCGTCAGAACGCATCACCAATTCGTCAGTCATGGGCAAAGTTTTCCTTCATTGCATTGCTAATCGGACAATTGTCCGGTAATTTTCATCAAGCGGACACTTGTCCGTTTAAGCGTCGTTTCTGGAGTTTACTATGAACAGCACTGGCAACACGATTCTGGTTACTGGCGGCACCTCAGGCATCGGCCTCGGTCTGGCGCTCAGGCTTCACAAGGCGGGCAACACCGTCATCATTGCAGGTCGTCGCAAGGCTCTGCTCGACAAGATCGTGTCGGAGCATCCGGGGATTGAATCCGTCGTGCTGGACGTCTGCGATCCACAATCCATCCAACGCAGCAGTACAGCGCTTGCGGCCAGCCATCCGAATCTGAACGTCCTTATAAACAACGCCGGGATCATGCACTGGGAGGATCTGACTGATCCGCAAAGCCTGAGCACGGCCGAAGATATCGTGACCACGAACTTACTTGGCACGATTCGTATGGTTTACGCGTTCACTCCCCACTTGATCAAGCAGCCCAGTGCAACGATTGTGAATGTCAGTTCGGCCTTGGCATTTGTCCCGCTGCCTGCAACACCTACCTACAGCGCAACCAAAGCTGCAGTTCACTCGTTCACTCAAAGTCTTCGAGTTCAGCTAGAGAACTCGCCGGTTGAGGTTATAGAGCTTGCGCCGCCGGGGGTGCGTACCACTTTACTGGGGCAGGAAAACGACGAACACGCCATGCCCCTGGAGGAGTTTTTGGATGAAATCTTCGAACTGCTCGAGATCTCTCCGACCCCACGCGAACTTGTCGTCGAGCGCGCCAAACCCTTACGGTTTGCTGAAGCGAACGGATCACATGATGAGGTCTTGAAAATGCTTGCGGACTACAAACCACCGGCAGAATGACGTCAACCGTATGAGTAGCCTCTGCTGCTTACCTGGACACTCAATGGGTGCTCGCTCAGCGTGCTCAGTTTTAAACAGATAAGTTCGCCGTCGCCATGATGGATCTCGAGAGCGGTGCCATGGAAAATCAATTTGAAGCGCTCATTTCGCAGCGCTCAAGAATTGATCGGCACCGCTTAATAGCTTGATTATTGTTCGTAGGTGAGGATGCGATTGAAATGAAAATCGGAATTATCGGCGCAGGCAACATTGGCGCAACTCTTGCCCGAAAGCTCGCTGCGTGCGGCCATGAAGTCAAACTGGCAAACTCGAAGAGTCCCCATACCCTTGAGAACCTTGCCAACAAAATCGGTGTACACGCGGTGACCAAAGAAGATGCAGTCTCCGACGTGGAAGCCGTGATCCTCTCGATCCCCTTTGCAAAGTACCCGGATCTGCGGCAAACATTGAGCCGTATTCCCGAGAGGGTCGTCATCATCGACACCTCCAATTACTATCCCGAACGAGACGGGGCGATCAAAGAGGTGGACGACGGCAAGCCCGAAAGCGTTTGGGTAAGCGAGCAGATTGGCCACCCGGTTGTTAAGGCATGGAACGCCGTCCTCGCAGCAACGCTTGCCGACCACGGCCAACCCGTCGGGTCCTCCTCACGCATAGCCTTACCTGTCGCTGGCGGTGACATCAATGCTCAGAGGATCGCGCAAGATCTTGTAGAGGATACCGGCTTCACCGCGCTTGCCGCTGGTGGCCTGGAAGACTCGTGGCGTCAGCAACCAGGTACACCTGCCTATTGCACCGAACTCAAGTTGCCAGCGTTGAAGTCGGCCTTGTGCGCGGCAGATAAGTTGAGGGCGCCTCAAAACCGGGATGCCCTGATGGCCACGTTCATGACGCCCGGTGGCCATTTCACACACGAGGACATTGTTGCCATGAATCGGGAACTGACCGCCTGACTATCGGATTGGAGGGCCTCTCACCTAAAGTCCCGCCTGAGTGCTCAATCAGAGGTCGCAAGCCCGTTATGAAATCTGGCGAGAACGTTGTTCATCCAAAATCTTTGGCAGATTGCCTTCGATCCAGTCAACCAGGCCTTCAACATGGCGGGCTACTTCAGTTCCCATAGGGGTAAGGCTGTACTCAACGTGAGGTGGCACAACCGGATAGGATTTGCGCAGGACGAAACCATCGAGTTCCAAAAACTGGAGGGTCTGCGCAAGCATCTTTTCGCTGACGCCGCCAATCTTGCGACGCAGATCGCTGAAGCGATGCGTACCCGCGAGCAAGGCCACCAATACCAATACTCCCCAGCGGCTGCTGACGTGCTGGAGCACAATCCTTGAAGGACAATCCGGGTCGAATAATTCACCGCTGCGCAGCCGGTTGGCCACTGTTGCGGGACGGGTTGCTCCCGAGGGCTCGGAATCTGACATGCTTACTTACCTTTAGGTACGTACTTACGAAAAGTTAGTTAAGGCCCTACTCTGCCTGCTCTATCACTTTTTGTAAAAGGAACCGCTCATGATCGCCGTCACCGGAGCCACCGGCCAACTGGGTCGCCTCGTTGTCCAGCAACTCAAGCAAAAAGTCCCCGCGTCCAACCTGGTCGCGCTGGTGCGCAGCCCTGACAAGGCCAGTGATCTAGGCGTGGACGCACGGGCTGCCGACTACGACAATCCGACAACGCTGGTCGCGGCGCTCAACGGAGTCGACACGCTTCTACTTATTTCCTCGAGCGAAATAGGCAAGCGACTCTCACAGCATCGAAATGTCATCAACGCCGCAAAGCAAGCCGGTGTGAATCGCGTTGTTTATACAAGTTTACTGCACGCGGATACCTCTTCATTGAGCCTCGCCGAGGAGCATCGGCAAACGGAAGCCGAGCTCAAAGCGTCGGGGTTGGCATTCACGATATTGCGTCATGGTTGGTATACCGAGAACTACACCGGCTTTATCGCTGGCGCGTTATCGGCCGGTGTATTTATCGGCAGTGCCGGTGACGGAAAGATTGCCGCGGCGACACGGGAAGATTTCGCCCAGGCTGCTGCCGTCGTGCTGACCCGCGGCGATCAAGAGGGGAAGGTTTACGAGTTGGCGGGTGACAGCGCCTGGACGTTATCGGAACTCGCAGCCGAGGTTTCTCGGCAAACGGGTAGGAACATTCCCTACAAGAACTTGCCTGAAAGTGACTACGCCTCTGCGTTAATCAATTTCGGCCTCCCGGAGCCGCTCGCACATGCCCTGGCGGGCTGCGATATCAGCGCATCCAAAGGCGCACTTTTCGACGACAGCCATCAGCTTTCGACGCTGATCGGCAGAGCCACGACCTCCCTTTCAGCGGCAGTGGCAATTGCTCTCAAAGGGCAATGATCAGAGAGGGCCATGACGCCGCCTCGAAGGTTAGGAGTGACCTTCGAGCTTGAGGGGTTCGAGGACTCCAACGCTTTTGCTCGCGCCTTTCAAGCGTGGACTGGAAGTACGCCACTCAAAGTGAGGGCTCAAAATGGAAAATCCCAGCAAACCCTTGACTAATATTTCGGACGAATAAGAGATTACCAATATTCAGCGATCAAATTACGGAGGCAAGTTCGGTGGGTAAAAAACGGATTGCAGCGATCAGTCAGCGTTTTGAAGAGTCAATTTGGCGAACTGCCAACTGGCTGAATGAGCCGAGCCATTGCCTCGCCTATTCAGATGACTCATTGGAAGTGATTACGGATTTCCAGACCGATTTTTGGCGTGAAACTCACTATGGATTCATACGAGATAGCGGGCATTTTCTAGGGTTTAAAACAACGGGTGGCTTCACCGCTCAAGTGAGAGTCAGCGCCGAGTTCCGCGAGCTTTATGATCAAGCGGGGATTATGGTCAGGCTCAATGAACAGACCTGGGTCAAGGCCGGAATAGAGTTTAACGATGGAAACCCAATGATCAGCAGCGTGCTCACCCAAGGCCGGTCAGACTGGACGCCAGGCTGCTTTCCTGGAGACCCAGGCAATTTTTGGCTTCGTGTGACCGTTTCCGATGGTGTGCTGCGCTTGCAATATTCAACAGATGGAGTGAGTTGGCCACTGCTCAGACTTGCACCCTTTCCAGAGGCGGAAAGTTACCAGGTGGGCCCTATTTGCTGCACACCCCAGCGCCAAGGGTTGAAGGTAAGATTTTCTGAATGGTCTTTGACGCCTCCCTTGGGCCGAGATTTACATGATTTAAGCTAATGATCATCCTGATTCGTGCAGCCGATGCACCGATAAGCATGAAGTAAAGCTTTTGTAGGGTCTCCATTCAACGTCCGGGAGAAGTGTTCGAACAGCCACGGGCAAAGCTCACCTTCAGGCTTGTGAAACAAGACCGTCCCCGCTCACTGCTCGATGACACAAACGGGGTTAGTTTTACCGTGCTGCTCGTGCGGCGGTGCCAGACACAAGGTGTTGCGTCCCAGCCCCTTGGCTTCATAAAGAGCGGCATCCGCACGGGCAAGCAGGCTGGCCGTGGTGTCGACGTCGTCTGGCACCACGCAGCAAACTCCGATACTGATGCGCAGTGAGATAACTGCCTCGCCAAACCGAGCCGGTGACTCAGCCACCGACGCGCGCAACGCGTCCAGGACCGCCACGGCGTCTTCGGGGCTGGTGCGGGGAAGCAACACCAAAAACTCCTCGCCCCCATAACGACCAATGCTGTCGGATTCACGAAGTCGCTGGGTGAGATGGTTGACGCAGTGGCAAATCACCTCATCACCCGCCAGGTGTCCATACACATCGTTGATTTGCTTGAAATGGTCGATGTCGACCATCGCCACCGCCAGGTAGGAAGCGTCTCGACGCGCGCGCTCTATCTCTTTGGAAAACTGTTCGAGTACAGCCCTGCGATTGAGAATCCCGGTCAGCACATCCCTTAGCGCCAGGCGCTGGAATAGTGACTCACTGCGTTCCTTGGCGAGCAGCACCAGTCCGAGGGAAATCATCATTGCGGTGAACGTGCCGATACTGACCGAAATGGTTTGCTTGAGGTTACTGACGTCATAGCGCATCTCGGCAGCCCCGCCGCCGATGATAGCGACCACCCGCATGCCCAAACCGATCAGGCTGATACTCGATCCGATGATCAATAGCATGCGCGCACGCCCCTGAGCGGGGATGTAGCGGCGCGTCCAGTAAATGATCAAGGCGCACTGCACCATCAACACAAGCGTGGCGGCCAGCATTCGCGGCTCCAGCGTGTCGATCAGGCTGACCATCAATGCGAGCATCAATGCAGCAGGCGCAAATATCCGCCACCAAGAGACGGGCAATTCAACGATCCGAAAGATGCTGGCCCCGTAAAAGGCCAGCGCAACCGCCAGCAATGTGTTCGCCGCCCCGTAGGTCAACCACAACGGGGCGTGGCCGTATAGGGTATATCCCACGTATGCCAGGGCATGCGCTAACAAACCAAAGCCAATGGTCAGCAAGCCGTCACGCTGGTTGAACTGGCCGACCAATATCAGACAAAACGCCATGATCGTCGCCACTAAGGCGACGCAGGCAAAAAGCGTGGGGGTATGGGCAATCATCAAGTCTCACCAGGCGCTGTCAGGAGCAGCTCGGGTGGAGTTTAGTCGAGTAGACAGTCCCTCATATCGTCAATTCGCCTGCAAGCCAGGGCCAGGATAAGCAGCTTCGCGCCCGGCCCGACAACACTCAGATACTCAAGAGCTCGGTGACGGGCAGTCGATTGGTGGTCTTCAGCTCTCGCAAGGAGAGGTTCGACCGAATGCTTGAAACGCCAGGCAGCTTCCTGAGGACTTTTTCAACAAAGCCGCTATAGCTGTCCAAATCCCGTGCAACCACCTCAAGCAGAAAGTCCGCCTCCCCCGTTGTGTTATGGCAACTCAGTACCTGTGGGGCCGCCCGGATAATCCTTTCAAACGTCGCCGTGGCTTCTTCGCTGTGATCAGTGCACGAGATCTGGACAAAAGCCTTCAGGCCCAGCCCGAGTTTCTTTCGATTGAGAATGGCTTGGTATCCCTCGATAACGCCGCATTCTTCAAGCCGTCTTTGCTTGCGCCAACAGGACGCTTCGCTAAGCGAGAGCTGCTCGGCCAGCTTGACATTCGACAGCTTGCCGTCCCGCTGCAGACGCTCTGAGATCGCAATATCGGCCTTATCAAGCTGGTCAATCATGAAATAATTCCTCATATTCAGGCTTAAAAATGAAGGTTAATTTCAATTCTTGCGCTCCGTCAATTGCAACTTGAAGAGTAATTTCAAGGCGTTCATTCATAATGGAAATGCCTGGATCGTGCTGCTTGGGAAGCGAGCCGAGGGTGCTGGAGACAGGTCGCATCGCCCATCCAAACATAGGTAATTTGAATGAAAGCAGTCGTCTACGAAGCCTTTTCCAAGCCACCGCGCCTGATGAACGTGGCAGATCCGTCCCCGGAGCGTCATGGTGTGGTGATCCAGGTCCTTGGCACCGGGGTGTGCCGCAGCGACTGGCATGGCTGGAAAGGTCATGACCCCGACATTGAACTGCCGCATGTACCGGGTCATGAGCTGGCGGGCATCGTGGCCGAGGTGGGCAACGACGTCACGCGGTGGAAGGTCGGCGACCGTGTGACTGTGCCATTCGTGGGCGGGTGTGGTGCTTGTGCAGAGTGCAACAGCGGCAATCAGCAGGTGTGCCACACGCAGTTCCAACCCGGCTTCACCCATTGGGGTTCTTTTGCCGAATACGTCGGCATCCATCAGGCCGACCTGAACTTGGTCGCGTTGCCTGAGAGCATGGACTTCGCTACCGCTGCAAGCCTGGGTTGTCGCTTCGCCACCTCGTTCCGTGCAGTCGTTGACCAAGGCAAAGTCAGCGCCGGTCAGTGGGTAGCGGTCCACGGCTGCGGAGGCGTAGGCCTGTCTGCCGTGATGATCGCCCAAGCCATCGGCGCGAACGTGATCGCCATCGATATTTCCCAGGAAAAACTCGAACTGGCACGCGCACTCGGCGCCGTCGCGACCATTAATGCCCAGTGCGTCGCGGACGTCAGCGAAGCCGTGCTGGAAATCACTCAAGGCGGCGCCCACGTGTCGCTGGACGCATTGGGCCACCCAACCACGTGTTTCAACTCCATCAACAACCTGCGCCGTCGCGGCAAACACATCCAGGTGGGGCTGATGCTCGCCGATCACGCCACGCCAGCGGTGCCCATGAGCAAGGTCATCGCGCACGAGCTTGAGATCTACGGTAGCCACGGGATGCAAGCGCATCGCTATGACGCCATGATCGAGATGATCACCTCAGGCAAGCTGACGCCTGAAAAACTCGTGGGTAAAACCATCAGCCTTGAGCAGTCCATCGACGCGTTGATGAATATGGACCGCTTCGAGACGGCAGGTGTGACCGTCATCACCGAGTTTTAACCCACGCCTCCCTGAGTCGCGGCATGCAACAGATTGCCCGGCTCGTCAGGCGCTGGTGGTGACGCAGTCGTGGAAGCGACTTAACGCTGGAGATCCGGCGTTGAAGTGAGCTGGGCAGCCGGCAACGCGACAGCGCTGCGCCGCTCATTCAAGGCGAACACAGTCATCGCCAGCGCCGCAATGGCACCGGGAATGGCGAAAGCCATGAAGTTCAATTGCAGGGGCAGTTCGATTGCCATCAGCGCACCGCCCAGCAGCGGGCCGACGATGGCGCCATTGCGACCGACGCCGGACGCCCAGCCCAGGCCCGTGGCACGCATGGAAAGGCCATAGAGTTGCGCCGCCCCCGCGTACAGCAGGATTTGCGTGCCGATGGTGGTAGCGCCCGCGATAAAGATCAGCAGGTACAGGACCGGCATCGGACTGTTGATGCCCAAGAGGCTGATCGATAGCACCGCAGCGATAAAAAAGCCGATCACCACCTTCACCAGGTTCAGCCGATCCCCCAACCAACCGCCGATGAGTGCGCCTGCCATCCCGCCCAGGTTCAGCGCAATCAGGAACGACAGGCTTGAGCCCAGGCTGTAGCCGGCGCCGGCCATCAGCTTGGGCAGCCACGAGCTCAAGGCATAGACCATCAGCAGGCAGCAGAAAAACGCCGTCCAGATCATCGCCGTGCGCACCGCCAAACCTTCGCGAAACAGCGCCATCACCGAGGCGCCCTGGCCTTTGCCGTCGGTGATGAGCAACTCGTCCCCCGCATTGATCGGGGTACCCGGCGACAAGCGATTAAGCAGCACCCGTGCCTGTTCCACGCGGCCCTGGCGGATCAGGAAAGCGATGGATTCAGGCAACCAGTACATAATCAGCGGCAACAGCAGCAGCGGGATCACTGCGACGAAAAACATCGACGACCAACCGAAGCTCGGCAGCATGAAAATCCCCACGCTGGCCGCCAGCATGCCCCCTAGGGAATAACCGCCGAACATGACCGCCATCAGGGTGCTACGCACTTTCTTCGGCGCATATTCGTTGATCAGGGCCGCAGCGTTGGGCATCAATCCGCCACAGCCGAGCCCGGCGATAAAGCGGCAGATGCCGAACTCGGTGGGGCTGCTGGCAAAGCCGTTGACCACGGTGGCAATGCTGAACAACACAAAACAGAACACGATGCCCTTCTTGCGGCCCCAACGGTCCGCCAGGGTGCCGAACACCAGCGCGCCGAACATCATGCCGAACAGCGCATAGCTGCCCAGGACGCCGGCTTCCATGGGTGTCAGCCCCCACTCGCGCATGATCGACGGCAGGACCACGCCGTAGATGAACAGGTCATAGCCATCAAAGATCAACAGCAGCGCACACAGGCTCAGGACCAACCAGTGAAAACGATTGAACGGCGCATTATCAATAATCGAATGGACATCATGGGTACGCATGGCAGTGCTCTCTTTTTTGTTGTTGTGAGTCAATGTCTGCAGGTGGAGTGCGCGTGAGCCGAGGTCACGATGCTCGCCAGGGCGTGAACCTGGATGTGCTCACTTAAAAGCACGCTCAGGGTTGCGCCTCTGTCAGTTACCGGGCTCAGGCTGATGCCTGGGGTTGCGACCGTCCAATATGGATAAGGTCTGCATGAATACCCTGGAGGTATGCTGATACGACGCAGCGCGATACGCCGCGGCGGGCGGTTTGCCAGTGCCTTGGGCGGCGAAATGTCTTGATACGCGTTCGTCGATCCGCTGTTTTGTGAGCCGAACGTTCCCGCCATGGCAAGGCATCACCACATAATAAAAATAGATGATTTTATAAATTCACAAGATAACAATTTATAATAATTAGCTTATTCCAAAAAAGACTTTCCCCAAGGTTTTTTATAGAGATATCTTCATTTCACAGACCGACCCCATGCCTGGCGGAGGACGTACCCCGACCACCAGGAGCCTTCAGCAGGCTTACATGGACCCTTTCCGACATGCCAGACCTCACCTCCCCACTGCCCCTCAGAAAATTCCACCTGTCACTGCTGACCAGCTCCCTGCTGCTGGCAGGCGCGCCCTCCTTCGCCGAGGCCGCCGCCGAGGATGCCCAGCTTGGCACCGTCACCGTGATCTCCACCGGCCTGCGTGGCCAGCAGCGCACAGTGGCCGACAGCCCGGCGCCGATTGATGTGATCAACAGCGAGCAGTTGCTCAAGACCGGGCGTGCCGAGTTGTCCGAGGCGATTGCCAAGCTGCTGCCGTCGTTCAACTTCGGCACCAATATCGCCGGCTACAACTCGGTGACCCGCCCGCTGAGCAACCGCAGCCTTGGTCCGGCCTACACCCTGGTGCTGGTCAACGGCAAACGCCGGCACAACGGCGCCACCGGTCAGCGCGGCTCGATCGACAACAGCGGCGCCAATGCGGTGGACATCGACCTGATTCCGGTCAGTTCGGTGGACCACATCGAGGTGCTCAAAGACAGCGCGGCGGCCCAGTACGGTTCTGACGCCGTGGCCGGGGTGATCAATATCATCCTCAAGACCGGCAACAGCGGCGGGCACCTGGAAACCAGTTATGGGCAGTTGTTTTCCGGCCAGGGGGAAACGATCAAGGTGGCCGGCGACCAGGGTTTCAAGCTCGGCGACGGCGGCTTTTTCCACCTCTCTGCAGACGCACGCAAACGCGGCGAAGCAGCGTGGAACGACAAGGCCGACAGCAGCGTGCGCGCCTTCAACGACCCCGCCAAGGAAGCGGCCTGGGACCGCGTGGCCATCAAGAACGGCGACCCGGACCTGAAGGCCTTCAACCTCGCCTACAACGCCGAACTGCCCCTGGAAGACCTGACGCTCTACTCGTTCTCCACCTACGGCGAGCGCGATGCCGAGGCCGCCAACTACTTCCGCCTGCCGACCGGCCGGGCCGCCGTGCCCGAGGTGTTCCCCGACGGTTACTACCCACTGAACAACATCAAGGACCGCGACTACCAACTGCTGTTCGGCGGCAAGGGCCAAGCGGCCGAGTGGAACTGGGACCTGAGCACCACCTACGGACGCAACAACGTCCACCATTCCAGCGACCTGAATATAAACCCGTCCCTGGGCACCGCCTCGCCGACCAAGTTCGACAACCTGGCGACCTTCCGCTTCGAGCAGTGGGTGAACAACCTGGACATCACCCGCCGCTACGACAGCCTGTTCAACCTGACCTCGCCGGTGCAGGTGTCGGCCGGCCTGGAGCATCGCTGGGAACATTTCAGCACCTTCGCCGGTGACCCCGAGGCCTATATCACCGGCACCTACCCGGCGGCATCGGGCGCACAGGCGGCGGTGACGATTCGCCCGGAGGATGAAGTCAGCTTGATCCGCAACAACTACGCCGGCTACCTGGACCTGGGCTTCGACCTGACCGAACGCTGGTTTCTCGATGTCGCCGGGCGCATCGAACATTACGATGACGACTCGGGCAACACCTTCGGCCTCAAAGTGAATTCGCGCTACGAACTGACCGACAGCGTGGCCGTGCGCGGCACCGTCGGCACCGGCTTCCGTGCACCGTCACTGACCCAGATCGGCTACACCGTGGCCGACAACCGGGTGGCCGTCGACGTGAACGGCAACGTGGTGCCTGCCGTGACCCGCCTGACCCCGTCGGGCAGCAACCTGGCCAAGGCCTTGGGCGGCGATGACCTCAAGCCGGAAAAGTCACGCAACCTCGGACTGGGCTTGACCTGGCAGCCGGCACCGCGCACCAGCATCACCGCCGACGCTTACCTGATCGACATCGACGACCGCATCGCCCTGACCAGCAATATCTACGATCAGGGCAACGGCGTGATCAACGGCATCCTCACCGCCCAAGGCGTGCCCTCGGGGACCTGGGTCAACTACTACACCAACGCGTTCGATACCCGCACCCGTGGCCTGGACGTGGTCGCCGACCACACCACGCCGCTGGATGCCTGGGGCGATGTGCGCTGGAGCCTGGGCTTCAACTGGAACAAGACCACTATCGAAGGCACCCGGGACACCCCGAGTGCGCTGGCCAACTCCGGCGTCACCCTGGTGGGCCGCGACCGCGAAGGCGATCTCACGCAAGCCTCGCCCAAGACCAAATGGATCCTGGGCGCCAACTGGAAGGTCGAGGACCTCGCCGTGAACCTGCAGACCAGTCGCTATGGCGCGGTCAAGACCCTGGCGGTCAACCCCACCGGCGACCGCAGCTTCGGTGCGAAATGGATCACCGACCTGGACGTCAGCTACACCTTCGTCGACCAGATCACCGTCAGCATCGGCGGCACCAACATCTTCGACGTGCGCCCCGACCGGCACGCCGTCTACAGCAACCTGGGCCTGGCGCCCTACGGTAACCCGCCGTTCTACCCCGGCGGCGGCTACTGGTACACCAAGCTGGCCTACGACTTCTAAGCCAATCGCCATACGAGGGCATCCCATTGAACACCTCCAACTTGATGAGCCGTCTATTGGCCCCTTGCGTCCTGGCGTTGAGCCTGGCCGCCTGCTCGCCTGCGGGCAGTGACAGCCAGGCCGGCCAGACCCTGAACATCGCCTTCTTTGGCGACAACACCATCCTGGTCAGCGTCGACCCGTTCCAGGTCTATTGGCTCGAACACCGGGTGCTGCTGCGCAATATCGCCGAATCCCTCACCGACCAGGACCCGGAAACCGGCAAGATCATTCCCTGGCTGGCGAAAAGCTGGGAAGTCAGTGACGACGCGTTGACCTACACCTTCCACCTGCGCGACAACGTCACCTTCAGCAACGGCGAACGCTTCGATGCCAAGGCCGTGAAAACCGCGTTCGACAGCAACAAGGCACTGGCTACCGAACTGCCGGCCACCTTCGGCGCGACGTACCTGGCGGGCTTCGATCACGCCGAAGTGGTCGACAACTTCACCGTCAAGCTGGTGCTCGCCAAGCCCAATGCGGGCTTCCTGCAGGCGACCTCCACGACCAATCTGGCCATCCTCGCGCCGGCCTCCTACGCGCTGAGCGTCAAGGAGCGGTCGCTCGGCAAGATCATCGGTACCGGCCCGTTCGTATTGGCCAGCTACACCCCGGAAGTCGGCGCGCACCTGACCAAGCGCAAGGGTTACGCCTGGGCGTCGGCGAATATGAAAAACCAGGGCGAAGCGCACCTGGATGCGGTGGACGTCACCTACATCCCCGAGGAAAGCGTGCGTAACGGCCTGTTCCTGCAAGGCAAGGCCGACATTCTTTGGCCACGCAACCCGTTCTCGGAAGTCGACCTGAAACTGTTCCAATCCAAGGGCGCGACTATCCAGAGCCGCTCGCTGCCAGGCCCCTCCCTGAACCTGTTGCCCAACACCCGTGGCGGTCGCGTATTGGCCGATAAACAGGTGCGTCTCGCCGTGCAGAAAGCCATCGACCGCAAGAGCTACGCGAGTACCGTCTACAACGACGAGTTCGCGGTGGTAGACGGCATCTTTGATGTGACCACGCCTTACTTCAAGAGCCAGGGCGCCAAGCTCGCCTACGACCCGACGGGCGCCGAGCGCCTGTTGGACAATGCCGGCTGGGCCAAAGGGGCAGACGGCTACCGACAGAAGGACGGTAAGCGCCTGAGCCTGAACTACAACGTCATGCAGGCCGAGACCGCAGGCGACGTGCTGCTGCAGGACCAACTGCGCAAGGTCGGCATTGAAGTAAAACTCAGCGTGGTAACGCGTGCCGAATGGGTCGCCAACAACTCCGCCGGCAACTACGACCTGACGATCAGCTACATGACCCGCGCCGATCCGATCATCCTGCAAACCATCCTTGATCCACGTACCGCCAACAGCTCAACCGTAGCGACGAACATCTTTGAGCCACACGTGCTTGAGCGCGCCAAGGGCTTGTTTGACGCCGGCATCACCGCCACCCAAAGCGCTCAAAGGGCGGCAGCCTACGGCGACCTGCAGGACCTGCTGATCGACGAAGGCTCGGCGTTCCCGGTGTATGAGCGCGTGTGGCAGGCCGCGACGTCGCCCAAAGTGAAAAACTTCCGCTGGACCGCCGAAGGCTTTGCCCTGTTGGGTGACATCGAGGTCGGCACGCCATGAGCCGCTACCTGATCGGCCGGGTCGGCCAGGCGCTGCTGGTGCTATGGGGGGCCTATAGCATCACCTACTTCATCCTCTATCTGCTGCCGGGCGATACCTTGTCGATCATGCTCAGTGCGTCCGGTATGGAAGCCGACGCCCTGTCGGTGGAAGACCTGGCCAAGGCGCGCGCCTACTACGGGCTGGATAAAGGCCTGTTCGAGCAATATATCGACCTGCTCCTGGGTGCACTGCACGGTGATTTCGGGCAGTCACTGTCGCTCAATCGCCCGGTGGCCGAGTTACTCGCCGAACGCCTGCCCCAGACGCTGTCCCTGGCCGGCCTGGCGATTGTGCTGTCGCTGCTCGGCGGTATCGGCCTGGCTTACCTCACCGCGTACATCCGCTGGCAACCGTTGAAAAAAGCCCTGGCGCGCTTGCCGTCCCTGGGCTTTTCGGTGCCGGTGTTCTGGATGGGCTTGCTGCTGATCCAGGTGTTTGCATTTGGCCTGGGCTGGTTTCCCGCCACCGGCAGCAAGGGCTTCGAAAGTCTGGTGCTGCCGGCAGTCACCCTGGCGATTCCGAGCGCCGCGGTGTACGCCCAGGTGCTGCAACGCAGCTTCCAGGGCGTGTGGAAGGAGTCCTATATCGTCACCGCCTACGCCAAGGGCCTGAGCCGGGGCCAGGTGCAGGCCCGCCACGCCTTCAGGAATGCGGCGCTGCCGATCCTCACCCTGATCGGCCTGCAGGTGGGTAACACCGTGTCCGGTGCGGTGCTGGTGGAAACCATCTTCGCCCGCTCCGGCATCGGCCGCCTGGCCCAGGAGGCGGTGTTGCGCCAGGACATTCCGGTGGTGCTGGCCATCGTCGCAGTTTCGGCGGCGGCATTTGTCCTGGTGAACCTGCTGGTGGACCTGTTGTATCCGTGGCTCGACCCGCGCATCTCCCACACGCCAAAGGTGTCCTAGACCATGACGACGCTTACCCAGAAACTGAGCCGCAGCGAAACACTCTGGCGCCGCCGCAGCCCCTGGCAACGCGCGACGGCGACACTCTTGCCATTGCTGCGCCGGCCAGGGTTCAGCCTGGCGGTGCTGGTGGTGCTGTTCTCGCTGGTCGCCGCCGTGACGCCGCAGTTGCTGAGCAGCTTCGACCCTTACGCCACCGCGCCCGCCGCCAAACTCAGCGCCCCCAACCTGACCCACTGGTTCGGCACCGATGAGCTGGGCCGCGACCTGTTCACCCGCGTGGTGTACGGCGCCAGCCTGTCAGTGCTGGCCGCCTCCCTGGCCGTCGGCATCGCACTGGTGGGCGGGCTGGGGCTGGGCATTTTGTCCGGGTTTGCCGGTGGCCGTATCGATGCGGTGATCATGCGCTTTGTCGATGTGCTGCTCGCCCTGCCCGGCCTGCTGCTGGCCCTGGCGATTGTCACGGCCATCGGCTTCGGTACGGTGCCCGTGGCGATTGCCGTGGGCATCGGCATCATTCCGGGCTTTGCCCGCACCACCCGCGCCGAAGTGCTGCGGGTGAAAACCCTGCCCTATGTCGAAGCCGCTCGCCTGGGCGGTGCCAGTTGGGGCCGCACCTTGTTGCGGCACATTCTGCCCAACGCCTGGGGCCCGGTGGCGGTGTTGGCCACCCTGGATTTCGGCGCGGCGATCCTTGCCACCGCCGGCCTGAGTTTTCTCGGTTTCGGCGCAGCACCACCGGCGGCGGAATGGGGCACGTTGATTGCCAACGGCCGGCACTTCCTGATCACTGCGCCGTGGGTCTCGTTATTGCCTGGCCTGTTCCTGGTCGCCGTGGTGTTCAGCCTTAACCATATTGCCCGCACGTTCGAGGAGATGCAGCGATGAGCGCCCTGCCCCCATTAGTCGATGTTCGCCACCTCAGTGTCAGCTATGGACACGGCCATACGGCGGTCAATCGCCTGTCACTGACCCTCGCCCAAGGCGAGACGCTGGCGATTGTCGGTGAATCCGGCTCTGGCAAGACGACCCTGGCCAACGCCATTCTCGGCCTGCTGCCCGTTAACGCGCAGATCAGCGCCGGCGAGCTGTGGGTCGACGGCACCGACCTGACCCACGCCAGCGAACGCCAGAAACGCACTTTGCGTGGCCGCACCATCGGCCTGGTGCCCCAAGACCCGATGGTCAGCCTCAATCCGACCCTGCGCATCGGCCAGCAAATTGCCGAGGCGCTGATACTCGCCAAGGGCAAACGCTACCCGGCTGTCGACGCCGACATTGTCGAGCTGCTGCAACAGGTGGGCATCGACAAGCCGGTACTGCGCGCACGCCAGTATCCCCATGAGCTTTCCGGCGGCATGCGCCAGCGCGTGCTGATCGCCATCGCCCTGGCTGGCAACCCGCGCCTGATCATCGCCGACGAGCCCACCAGCGCCCTCGATGTGACGGTGCAGCGCAAGATCCTCGACCACTTGCAGCGTTTGGTCAGTGAGCGTGGCATTTCCCTGCTGATCATCACCCATGACCTGGGCGTAGCCCTCGACCGTGCCGACCGCGTCCTGGTGATGCAACAGGGCGAAGTGGTCGAACAAGGACCGCCACGGCAGATCCTCGCGCGCCCCAGCCACGATTACACCCGCGCGCTGATTGCCGCCGCTCCCGCCTTCGCCAAGCGGCGTGAGCCATTGATCAACCTCGACATCGGGCACCAGCCGATCCTGCGCCTGCACAACGTCGGCAAGACCTTTGCCCTGCCCAAGGTCAAGGGCGAAGCTTCTACGTTCGTGGCCTTGGAGGATCTGAGCCTGGAGGTGTACCCCGGCCAGACCCTGGCCATCGTCGGCGAGTCCGGCTCGGGCAAGAGCACGGCGCTGCGCATCGCCCTGGGCCTGGACAAACCCAGCCAGGGACGGGTCTGGTTCGAACAACAGGACGTCACCGACCTCAGTTGGCGCGACTTCCGCCCACTGCGCCAACGCCTGCAACTGGTGCAACAAAACCCCTTCGCAGCGCTGGACCCACGCTTCACGGTATTCGACAGCATTGTGGAGCCGCTGGTCTCGTTCGGCTTGCTCAAGGGCGCCGCCCTGGAGCAGGCAGCGCGGGAGTTGATCAGCCGCGTGCACCTGCCGGTGAGCTTTCTGGATCGTCTGCCCCGTGAACTGTCGGGTGGGCAGTGCCAACGGGTCGCCATCGCCAGGGCCTTGGCGTTGAAACCCGACCTGCTGTTGCTGGATGAACCGGTCAGCGCCCTGGATGTGTCGGTGCAGGCGCGTATTCTCGACTTGCTGCAAGAGCTGCAACGGGAGATGGGCATTGCCTACGTGCTGGTGTCCCACGACTTGTCAGTGGTGGCCAACTTCGCCCATGAGGTGCTGGTGCTGCGCAATGGCCGCGTGGTTGAGCAAGGCTCGGTGGCGCAGATCTTCAACCAGCCGGCCAGCGACTACACCCGTGAACTGATTGCCGCCATCCCTGGCCGGCAACTTACGGCAAGCGCCGCCTGAGATTTACTGCGCCGAGCAGTCCCGCGCCACGATGCCCTTCTCCTGGGCATACGCGGCGGACTTGGCTTCGATCAATGGGCGCAACGTGGCGCGGTCGGCTTGCAGCCAGTCGGTCACCAGCACCCACTTTTGCCCATCCCACTGCCGCACCCGGGCGGACCCGCCGCCTTCATGGTCGGCGCAGGACAATGTCAACGGCGCCAACAGCCCTTCGAAGCCCATGGCCTTGAGGCGTGCAGCGTCGATATTCAGGTGTTCGAACGCCCAGCGGGTTTCCTCGCCGTTCAGCGCGCGGTTGCCGAATTTGGCCTGGCCGGTGCGCAGCGCTTCGACAGCAATCGCGGCGTTGATCAGGCCGATGTTGTAGTAGACCTTGCCGAAGTAGCTGAGGTCCTTGAGGTTGCTCTTGCCGGGATCGAGGATGAACTGCTTGAGCTTTTTATGGATCTCGAAGCTGTCGCCACCGGGGAACGGCGCCAGCGCCTGGTAGCCCTTGGCAGCGGTGCCGGCGGGTATCACGTCGGCTTCGGAGCCGGCCCATACATCACCGATCAGGCGGTCCACGGGGATGCCAAAACGCACGGCGGTCTTGATGCCGACCGGGGTGGACACGCCCCACGTGCGCAGGAACACCCAGTCCGGGTTGATCTGGCGTACCTGGCGCCATTGGGTCGACTGCTCGTTGCCGGGATCGGCCACGGGGATCTGGATGTTCTCGAAGCCATACTTTTGCGCGAGCAACTGCATGGCCGCCTGGGTTTCGCGGCCGTAGGCGGAGTCGTGGTAGACGGTGACGATCTTCTTGCCCTTGAGCTTGTCCAGGCCGCCTTCGCGCTGGGCGATGTAGTTGATGCCCACCGACGCCTGGCCGTAGTAGTTGAGCAACAGCGGGAACGCGTAAGGGAACACGCGGCCATCGGTGGATTCGGTACGCCCACCGGCGCCGTCGATCAGCGGGATGTGGTCAACGGCGGCGCGGTCCATCAGTGCATAGGAGGCCGGGGTGCTGTGGGTGAAAAAGAACCCGGTGGGCGCGCCGTCCAGGCCGCCTTTGTAGCGCTCGTAGCATTCAATGATGCGGTCGGTCTTCCACTCCGTCTCGCATTCCTGCCAGACCAGCTTGACGCCGTTCACGCCGCCTTCGACCTCGTTGATGTAGCGAAAGTAATCAATCTCCCCCGCCCACCACGGAATACCGCTGGAAGCGTAGGCGCCGACCCGGTAGGTGGCCAGCGGGATGAACTGTTGATCGTTGGCGGCCTGGGCAACAGGCCCGCCGAAGACGCCGAGTGCCAGCAGGCTGGCGATGACTGTGCGTTGCAAGACGTTGTGCATGGGTTCGGTTTCTTATGAAAGGTGAGGTTTCCCTCCCGTTGTCGGGTCAGCGCCAATCGGGTCACAACACAATTCATGCCAAGCCTATAAGCCCCTCATTTCGAGGGTTGGCGCTGTACCAGTCACCCTTCACCGCCAGGAGAATCGAACACTTTATTGAACCGCTGTTGCGCCACCAACACCGCGCTCGGTCGCCCGGCCTGCGGCAAAATAGCGCGTTTTACTTCGTGCCAGAACTGCGGCTAAATACCCGCCCTTTTGCGTCGATTGCGTCGATGGCTATGTTCAAACGGATCAGCCCCTGGATCGCCTGCCTGGCCCTGTTGCTCAACATGCTGGCCATGCCGCTGAGCCGTGCCCTGCAAACGCCGGACATCGGCCTGATGCTGTGGGGTGGTTTCTGCACCGGCGGCGCCTCGCAAGCCCTGCCGCCAGGCTTTGCCAAGCTGATCGACCCGTCGCAGTCGGCCCCGGCACCCACCGCCATGAAGCACGGCGATTGCTGCTGTGGCCATGCCGGCTTGGCCGCCCTGCCCTCCAGCCACTACCGTCATCTGCTGCCGCGCTATACACCCGATATCGCCCTCGACAACCCGTTGCTGCCGACGCTGCAACCCAAGGTGCGTTGGCCGAACCTGAACCCGCGCGCCTCTCCTATCGCCTGATCGCCCCAAACCTTACGTGTTCGGCCACCTCCCGGGGATGGCTGAAACGTCCTTGAAGTTTTTGGTCATCAGGAAGTGTTCCATGCCTGCTCCCTTTACTGCGCCTCGTGCGCAGCGTCACTCCGTGTCCCGTCGCCTGTGGCCGCTGATTTCAGCCGGCCTGTTCGCCCTCAACCCGTTATCTTCGGCACTTGCCCAAGCCAGCAAAAGCGAAGACTCGGCCCTGACCCTCGGCACCGTCACCGTCCAGGGCGCAAGCGGCGCCAGCGGCCCGTTGAGCACCGCCAGCGTGCTCAGCTCGGTGGATATTCTCGGCGCCGATATCCTCGAAAAAATGCCGGTCAACTACAGCTGGGAGCTGTTCAGCCGTGCGCCGGGGGTGATGCTCACCGAGTTCAATCAGGGCACCACCTCCGGCAAGATCTCCTTTCGCGGCTTCAACGGCGAAGGCGAAGTGAATGCGGTGAAGCTGCTGATCGATGGTATTCCAAGCAACAGCAACGACGGCAACATGCCGTTTATGGACATGATTTTCCCCATGGAGCTGGACAGTATCGAAGTGGTGCGCGGCACCAGCGATGCGCGCTATGGCCTGAACAACATCGCCGGCAACGTCAATATGCTCACCCGCACGGGCGGCGACTACACCAAGGCGCGCCTGCGCTATGGCAGCTTCAACACCCAGGAAACGCAGTTCGCCAAAGGCATCCAGGGCAGCAATTGGACGCAGAATTACTTCTTCGCCTACCAGAAGTCTGACGGCTACCGCGACCATGCCGAGGCGGACAAATTCTCGATGTCCGGCAAGTGGTTCTACACCCCGGACGACAACAGCTACCGCCTCGGACTGATCGCCCGTCACTATGAAACCGAGGCCCAGGAGCCGGGCTATTTGACTGAAGAGGATGCCCGCCAGCACCCCAAAATGACCAACCGCTACAACGCCACCGACAAAGGCACCCGCCGGATGAACCAAGTCAGTGTGCACTTCGACACCGACCTGGCCGACACCCTTGCCTGGTCGGCGAAAACCTACGTCAACACGTTCGATGACCGACGCTGGACCCAGTACTGGCGCACCAGTGCCCAACAGGAGCGCGACGCCTACGAAACCCAGTACGGCGCCCTCACGTCCCTGACCTGGCGCCCGCAAGTCAGTTGGCTGTATGACTTCGCCCTGGAAGGCGGCGCCGATACCCAACAGCAACAGAACAAAAGCGAGCGCTACCGCACCCTCGACCGCGCGCGCCTGGCACAAACCCGCGACCAGCAGTTCGACTTCGACACCTACGGCGCCTATGTGCAGGCCGAGATCAAGCCGTTCGAGTCGTTGAAGATCATCCCGGCGTATCGCGTCGACAAGATCCAGGGCAGCTTCACCAACGAAATGACCGGCCAGGACTACGACATCAACGACTACGGGCTGATCAAGCAACCCAAACTCAGCGTGGTGTACTCACCCTGGGACGTGGCCAGCGTGTACGCCAACTGGGGGCGCACGTTCCAGGTCGGCACTGGCGCGGCGGCCTACAAGATTCCGCCCAGGGACACCGACCTGGCGCCGTCCATCAACGACGGTTGGGAAACCGGGATCAAATTCACCCCCGCCGATTGGATCGACGGGCGTGTGGCGTACTGGCAACAGCAGGCCAGTGGCGAAGTCAGCCGCCGACTCAACGACCCCAGCGGCGAGTCGGACAACGTCGGCGAAACCCGCCGCTGGGGTTACGACGCGCAGTTGAACCTGCACCCGAATGAGCGCACCGAGATCTGGCTGGCCTATGCCTGGCAATACTCGAAAATCCTCCAACCCAGCGCGACGCTGCCCAACAGCAAAGGCCAGGAAATCGACCACATCCCCCATCACCTGTACAACGCCGGCATCAGCTTCAAGGCCACGCCAGCCCTGCAACTGACCGCCTGGATGAGCGGCCAGACCCACTACTACCTGGAACGCGAGAACACTCAGGGAACTTACGGCGGCTACGTATTGATGAACCTGGGCGCGACCTACCAGGTGACGGAGTCGCTCAGTGTCGACCTGCAACTGAAAAACCTCACCAACCGCTACTACGAATACGCCTGGTATGACCCGGACGGTGCCAAAGCGTCGCTGCACTCCCCGGGTGACGGACGTGCGCTGTATAGCGGGGTGACGCTGGACTTCTGAATGGGTGAGAGCACACAAGCCCAAAGAGCCAGACCGGCAAAAAAGCCGCGCTAACCACGATGCGAAGCGAGCCGCTCTTGCTCTTGCTGTAGATCTTGATCTTGATCTCAGGCGCCCCGTTAACCACGCTGGCCGGAATCCGATAGTGATTTGGGGGGTAAACCGGCAGGGATGCCGGTTTAGCCGCCCCGCGCCATGGATGGCGCGTGGCGGCGGCCCCCCACATCACTGTCGGATTACGGGCACACCGAGCCTTGGCGAGGTGCCGAGTGGTGGGGCAAGAGCCCTTTTGGTTACTTTTGGGGCTCTTTTCCAAAAGTGACCCGCTGTAAGAGCGGAACCCTAAGTGGCCGTTACCGCAGCAACGGATATGTATTCGGTCTGATCCAATATCCTGGTCGGCTGTAAAGCCGCCATCGGGGCACGGGTATCTACACAACTTTGGCTCAACGCTGAACGCCCGACAGACAGCGCTGTTGTGGCGAGCGGGCTTGTCCCGCGTTGGGCTGCGCAGCAGCCCCAAAACCAGGCGCAGAGGCGTGCTTGACACACCGCATTCGTATTCATCAGGGGCGCTTCGCACCCCAACGCGGGACAAGCCCACTCGCCACAGAGGTTCCAGTTTACTGGGCGACAGCGCTGCGTCGAAGAGGTGGTGCCCCCCTCCCACATTTGGATCGGAGACAATCAGTCAAATGTCGCCAGGCTGCGGATCCGTCACAGCAACAATCTCCCAGCCACAACAAAAAAATGCCCACCCCCGGCCAAGGGATGGGCATTTTTCCTCCAACCATTACTGCTTAGCGTGCTTGGCCTGTACCTCAGGCATCGCCGAAGAGTGATGGTTAAGAATTTTCCACTGGCCACCCACCTGCTCATAGACGAAGGTGTAGCGTGCCTGCACATGGCGCACCTTGCCGTCCGACTCGGTCAGGGTGAAGGTGTAGACACCACTGTCCATGGCCACGTTACTGCCCAGTTGGCGGATCTCGCGGTAGTTGATCTGCCCCACCGGCTTGAGCGCCAGGAAGTGGTCGAAATAGTCGGTGATCTGCTCCGGCGTCGTACGCACCTGGTTGGACACGGTCGGCTGCAACACCGCACCCGGCGCGTACAGGTCGACCACGGATTTCACGTTGCCGGTCTGCAAGGCGCTGTTCCAGCGGTCGAATAAACCGGCAATCTCGCGGTCTTTCACATTGGCCGGCGCCTGGGCCACTTCACGGTAGACATACGGGGCCGTCTCGGCGGCGTGAACAAACGGTACGCTCAGGGCAAACATCAGGGCGATTGGGGCGATCTTGAATTTCATGGCGTTACTCCAGTGGTCGTCGTTGAGGCCACTTTGCCAACCTGCCCGCCGGCCGCCATCGGCCAACCGGAGGTATTTACCTATGCCATTTGGCAGATAGCGCCCGAGGGGTCCGACCATGTTTAATAGCTACCCCTCGCGCCCGCAGCAATGGAGCATCACCTATGCATGACACGCCCCATGACCCCGGCAGCGCCTTGGCCATGCGCGCTCATTTCCGCCAATCGGAAAGTCGTACGGCGCGCCTGCGCCTGTTGGTGGATACCGGCCAGCAACTGCGCCAGCTGGCCCCCGACGCCATGCGCGAACGCGTGCTCGCCCGGGCCTGCGCGTTTCTGGCGATGGACCACGGGCTGCTGCAGGAGTGGGACGCCGAGGGCGTCGCCTACACCAGCGCCCGCCACGGCAACCCTGCGCGATTGAACAGCCTGGCCGCCCTCGCCGACCGCAGCCTGCGCACACCGTGTTGGCAGGAACGCCCATCAGAGGACTTGCCCAGCGTCTTGCAAGTGCCGTTGCGCGCCGGTGACGGCGATGCGTTTGGCGTACTGGTGCTGGGCAATAGCGTCAGCCTGCGGGCGCCGGAACACGAAGACAGCGAATCCCTGCAACTGCTCGCTACCTTGCTGGCGGCCCACCTGGAAAACGATCGTCTGCTGATCACCCTCAAGCTGCGCGACAAAACCCTGTCCGACCTGGTCAACCGCTTGCTCCGCGCCCAGGAGGACGAACGCAAGCGTGTGGCCTACGACCTGCACGATGGCCTGGCGCAAACCCTGGCGGGCCTGCATCAACGGCTGCAAGGCTTTGCCGGGCGCTGCCCGCCGCTGCCGGAGGCATTGGCCGCCGACCTGCAGGCGATTCTTACCCTGGCCCAACACTCGGTTGGCGAGGGCCGGCAACTGATCGCCGGCCTGCGTCCCACGGTGCTGGATGATTTCGGCTTGTTCAAAGCCCTCGATAAAGAAGCCGACCGCCTGCGTGACGCCGGAATCAACGTGGTGTGGCAGGCGCACTGTGAGACGCGCTTACCCAGCCAGGTGGAAATCGCCTTGTTCCGCATTGGCCAGGAAGCCATCAACAATGTGCTCAAGCATGCGCGCGCCAGTCGGGTGCAGCTGACCCTGGCGCTGCACGACGGCCAGGCATCCCTGCGGCTGGACGACAACGGCAAAGGCTTCACCTCGGCGCCATCCCTCGATGACGCCCAGCATCTGGGCCTCGCCACCATGCAGGAGCGCGCCAGCCTGCTGGGCGGCAGCTTCACCTGCGTCAGCGCAGTCGACGGCGGTACCCAACTGCACGCGCGCGTGCCAGCCCACTTGATTGGAGTACCCCAATGACCCACGTCTTGCGCCTGGTGCTGGCGGACGATCATGAAGTCACGCGCACCGGTTTCGTCTCCCTGCTGGCCGGCCATCCGCAGTTCGAAGTGGTCGGTCAAGCCAGTGATGGCCTGCAGGCGGTGGAACTGTGCGAACAGCTTCTGCCCGACATCGTCATCCTCGACATCCGCATGCCCGGACTCAACGGTTTGGGCGCCGCACGCTTGCTGCAACAACGCCTGCCAGCGGTGAAGGTGGTGATGTTCACCATGGACGACAGTCCCGAGTACCTGGAGGCGGCCATGAATGCCGGTGCGGTGGGCTATCTGCTTAAAGATGCCAGCCGCGCCGAGGTGATCCAGGCGCTGCAACAAGTGGCCGCTGGCGGCGAGGCGCTCAACACGGCGGTCAGCGCGCGGCTGTTGCGGCGCATGACCGAACGCCAGGCCAGCGGTGCCGCCCCCAGCGAACCGCTCACCCCACGGGAACGCCAGGTCCTCGGTTTGGTCGCCAACGGTATGAGCAACCGGGCCATCGGCGAACACCTGGGCATTACCACCGGCACGGCCAAGGCCCATGTCGAGCGCGTGATCGGCAAGCTCGGCGCGGCCGACCGCACCCAGGCCGCCGTGAGGGGCATCGCCTTGGGCCTGGTGACGCCAGCATGAGGCGGCCCAAATGAGAAGGCGCTGGGCTGACCTGCCGCTGCGCGGCAAGGCGCTGGTGGTGATTTCGCTGCCACTGGTGGTGCTGTTGTTGTCCCTGGTGCTGATCTACACCACGGAACGCCAGACCGCCCGCGCCGAAGAAGATGTGCGCCGTGTTTTACGCGTGCAAAGCGATATTCAGGCCGTGCATACCCTGCTCGCGGAAGCCGCCGCCAGTGTGCGCGGTTACCTGCTCACCCGCCGCGAAGACTTCCTGCCCAGCTACCTCAACGCCAAGCCCCAGATCGAGTCAGCCCTGCACCGACTGGACCGCAACGTGCGCGATCAACGGGTGCGCGAGCAGCTCAGCGCGATCAAGCCGTTGATCGACGGCAAGGTCGACGGGCTGGAGGAAATGCTCAAGGACAGGGACGCCACACCGGAGTCCATCAGTGCCATCCTGATCAGCAACAAGCACATCCTCGATGCGCTGCGCCAACACATCAGCACCATGCTCACCCTTGAGGAGTCGTTGCTGGCCGAGCGCAGCGCCGCCGCCTCCGAAACCCGCCAACGCTTGTTGCTGTCCACCTGGCTGGCGGCGATCTGCGGGTTGTTCGGCGCGATTGTCGCGGTGCTGTTTCTGTCCAAGGGCATTGTCGCCCGGGTGCAGAATGTGCAGCGCAATGCCCAGCGCCTGGCCCTGGGCTCGCCGCTGCTGCCGCAGCCACCGGAAAAAGACGAGATCGGCCAGTTGGGCACCAGCCTGGTGGAGGCCGGGTTATTGCTGGCCGAACGCGAACGCGCCTTGCGCGACAACGAAGAACGTTTGCGGCTGATCATCGATGGGGTCAAGGACTACGGGATCTTCGCCCTCGACACGGCGGGCCATGTCACCAGTTGGAACAACGGCGCCGAGCGGATCAAGGGCTATACCGAGCAGGAGATCATCGGCCAGCATTTCTCACTGTTCTACCTGCCCCAGGAATGCCCGCAGCACCCGGACATGGCGTTGCGCGAAGCCACCCGCAACGGCGATTACACCGAAGAAGGCTGGCGCTGCCGCAAGGACGGCACGCGGTTCTGGGCCAGCGTGGTGATCACGGCGCAATACGACGGCACCGGCGCCCTGCGCGGTTTTTCCAAGATCACCCGCGACATCACCGACCGCCGTGCGGCGGAGATTGCCCTGCGCACCGCCCGCGAGGAAGCCGAACGCGCCAGCCGCGCCAAAAGCGAGTTTCTGTCGCGCATGAGCCACGAACTGCGCACCCCGCTCAACTCGATCCTGGGCTTTGCGCAGTTGTTGGACATGGACGCGCCCAAGGCGCAAAAGGCCGATGTCGGTCACATTCTGCGCGCCGGCCAGCACCTGCTCACGCTGATCAACGAGGTGTTGGATATCGCCAAGATCGAGGCCGGAAGCCTGGCGTTGAATATCGGCCCGATCCCGCTGGCGAGCGCATTGCAGGAAGCGTTGACGCTGGTATCGCCCATGTCCACCGACGCGGGCGTGCAGTTGCAGCCACTGCCGGCGCTGGCGGCGGATACGGGCATCGTTGCCGACCGCCAGCGTCTGACCCAGGTGCTGCTGAACCTGCTGTCCAATGCGATCAAATACAACCGGCGCGATGGCCAGGTGAGCATTGAGGTCGATATCCACGACCAGCGGATCAGCGTGTCGGTCTGCGACACCGGCAAAGGCATCGCCGCCGATCATATGGGGCAACTGTTCAAACCGTTCGAGCGCCTGGGGGCCGACCCAAATGTGGAAGGCAGCGGCCTGGGCCTGGCTTTGAGTAAAAGCCTGCTGGAAAACATGGACGGCCAACTCGACGTGCAGAGCCAACCCGGCATCGGCTCACGCTTCACGGTGCAATTGCCATTCGCACGCGTGGCGCAATCCCAGCCGATTGCCACCCCCGTCATCGACACCGAATTGAAGCGCCCTGCCCCCGTCGCCAGCCCCTTCCAGGGCAAGGTGTTGTGCATCGAAGACAACCTCTCCAGCCTGGCGCTGATCGAAACCCTGCTGCAACGCCGGCCCGGCATACGACTGCTGTCGAGCATGCAAGGCCAACTGGGCCTGGACCTCGCCGCGCAGCACGCACCCCAGTTGATTCTGCTGGATGTGTCGCTGCCGGACATCAATGGCTTGAAGGTGCTGCAACGCTTGCGTCAGTCACCGATCACCCGCGACACGCCGGTGCTGATGATCACCGCCGACGCCAGCGACCTTACCCGCCAGGCGTTGCAGGAAGCAGGCGCCACTGCCGTATTGAACAAACCGATCAACGTGCCCGCCTTTCTCGCCCACCTCGACCAAGCTTTTCCGGAGCCCGCGTGAACCTCGACCTGCGTATTCTGATCATCGACGACCAACGCCCGAACCTCGACCTGGTGGAGCAACTGCTGGCGCGCGAAGGGCTGACCAACGTGCTGAGCAGCACCCAGCCGCTGCGCACCCTGGAGTTGTTCAACAGCTTCGAACCGGACCTGGTGATCCTCGACCTGCACATGCCGGAGCTCGACGGCTTTGCGGTGCTGGAACAGCTTCACCGACGCATCCCCCAGGGTGAATACCTGCCGATCCTGGTGCTCACCGCCGACGCCACCCGCGACACGCGCCTGCGCGCCCTGGCCCTGGGCGCCCGGGACTTCATCAGCAAACCCCTGGACGCGCTGGAAACCATGCTGCGGGTGTGGAACCTGCTGGAAACCCGGGTGCTGTACAAGACCTTGCGGACGCTGGTGCCGGCGGATCAGATTGAGTTGTTGCAGCGGCGCGGTGCTACCCCCACGCCCGGCAACGTCGAGGCGGCGCCGGCGTCAACCGCGATACGACGCTGCTAGCGCCCGCGAGCTCGGCTTTCAAGGTTCGACAAATGGCAGCGGTGTATCGGTATGACGGCGAACGGCAAACACATTCAGGGTCATCGCCACCAGGGCGTAATAACCGAAGACCCCGACCAGCTCGACCACGGCGGGCTCCCCGAACACTTGGATCGCCTGCGCATACAGCGCGTCGTCGATTCGACGCGTCTCGTACAACGTCTTGCCTAACCGATAGACCAGTTGCTCGTCCTCACGCGTAAAGACCGGAACTGCCCGCTCACGCAACGCCTCGATCACCGCATCAGCCACCCCCGCCGAACGTGCGATAGGCTCATGAATCTGCCACTCCGCCTGGGACTGCCACCACGCGGCAGTGAACAGGATCGCAAGTTCGGTCAGGCGCAGTTCGAGCCGAGTGCCATACCGACAGAACGCCCCCAGGCGCTGCGCATGATTGGCCAGTTCCGGGCTTTGAATCCACGCCAGGAATGGGCCGTCCAGGTTCCCGCGTGGTCCCGCGAGAATGTCCTTGAGCACTGCGCGCTGAGCGTCGTCCATGGTCGCTTCAGTCAATTCGCTGAGCCGCGATTGAATCGTCATGCGCTATTTCCTCAGAGGCTTTTCAATGTGCTGTTCACCGCACTCAGGAGTTTGTCGGTTATCTCATCCAAGTGACAGTCCTCGAGAATGAACGGCGGCGCCAGCAGGATATGATCGCCCCGCAACCCATCCACCGTGCCCCCCATCGGGTAGCACATCAGGCCTGCCGCCATGGCGGACTGCTTGAGTTTGGCGTGCAGCTTGAGCGCGGGGTCGAACGGGGTCTTGCTGGCTCGGTCGGCAACCAACTCAATGCCCTGGAATAACCCGCGCCCGCGAATCTCACCCACATGCGGATGCTCGCCCAACTGCGCCAGCAGACGTTCACGCAGACCTGCGCCCAAGTGGTTGACCCGGTCCAGCAAGCCGCGGGACTCGATGGCTTTCTGCACCGCCAGTGCGGCCGCGCAGGCGGTGGCGTGGCCGATATAGGTGTGACCATGCTGGAAAAACCCTGAGCCCGCCGCAATGGCGTCACGGATTCTCTGACTCACCAACGTTGCACCTATCGGCTGGTAGCCCGCGCCCAGGCCTTTGGCGATGGTGATCAGGTCAGCGGTGATGCCCTCCTGCTCGGCGGCAAACAGGGTTCCGGTACGGCCCATGCCGCACATGACCTCATCAAGGATCAGCAACACCCCGTAGCGGTCGCACACCTCGCGAATGCGCTTGAAGTAGCCTGGCACTGCGACCACGGCACCCAGCGTCGCCCCTACGACGGGCTCGGCCACAAACGCCATGACATTTTCAGCCCCCAGCCGCAGGATCTCCGCCTCCAACTCTGCCGCCAGGCGCACACCCATGGCCTCAACGGTTTCGCCCGGTTGTTGCTCGCGGTAGGCATAGCACGGGCTGACATGGCTCACGCCAATCAGCAGCGGTTCAAACTGCCTGCGCCGCCACTCATTGCCACCGGTGGCCAATGCCCCGAGGGTATTGCCGTGGTAGCTCTGGCGACGGGCGATCAAGTGCTTGCGCTGAGGCTGGCCCACCTCGATGAAATACTGGCGGGCCAATTTCAATGCCGCTTCTATCGCTTCGGACCCACCCGAGACGAAGTACACCGAGGCAATACCTTCGGGTGCGCGGGCAACCAGGAAATCCGCCAGTTCTTCCATGACCTGGGTGGTGAAGAACGAAGTGTGTGCGTAGGCCAACTGCCCCACCTGTTGACGCACGGCTTCGATCACCTGGGGGTCGCTATGGCCCAGGCATGACACCGCCGCCCCACCGCTGGCATCCAGGTAGCGACGGTTGTCGCTGTCGATCAGATAAGGCCCTTCGCCCCGGACGGCCATTGGGTAGCTCTGTGTAAGGCTGCGATGAAAGACGTGGCTCATGGTGACGCTCCCGATATTTTTGCAAATAATAGATGCATAGATTTTAAATGCAATTAATTTTTGCAAGACGTTCGAGACCAGGAAACCCGGCTAAAACACTATAAAACCCAGTATTTACTGGATAAAACCAACCTATCTGACTGAATCTCGACAAGCAAAATATAGTTGCATGCAAATTAAATGCATGTATATTTTGCGAAAGAGCAAATGTTTCGTGCGCCTCCTTTCTCGGATGGCTAGCCGGGCCAACAATAAAAAAATGGAGTGGGTCGTGATGCATCACTCAAAAATTAAACTGCCGCTATCCCCACCACCCCAGGCTTGCCTTGGGGCTTGTATCCCCCTGAAGAGAAAACACGCATGAAGAACTTTCTGAAGGCCTCACTGGCGGTAATGGCACTGCTCACCACCTCAAGCTCGTTCGCTGCCGGCAAGGAATTGCTGGTGGCCACCGATACGGCATTCGTGCCTTTCGAGTTCAAGCAGGGCAACGAATACGTGGGTTTCGATATCGACCTGTGGGCGGCGATCGCGAAAGAAATGGGCGTGACCTACCAGCTCAAACCCATGGATTTCAATGGCATCATCCCTGCCCTGCAAACCCGCAATGTCGACGTGGCGTTGGCCGGTATCACCATTAAGGAAGAGCGCAAGCAAGCCATCGATTTTTCCGACGGCTACTACGACAGCGGCTTTCTCCTAATGGTCAAGAGCGACAACGACACGATCAAAGGTGAGGCGGACATCGCCGGCAAGACCCTGGCGGTGAAAAGCGGTACGTCGGCGGCGGATTATGCCAAGGCCAACCTGAAGGCCAGCGACCTGCGTCAGTTCCCCAATATCGACAATGCCTACCTTGAATTGCGCACTGGCCGTGTCGACGCCGCCATGCACGATACGCCGAACGTCCTGTACTACATCAAGACAGCCGGCGAAGGCCAGGTAAAAGCGGTCGGCCAGCAGATGCTCGCCCAGCAGTACGGCATCGGCTTCCCAAAAGGCAGCGAACTGCGTGAACCGGTCAACGCCGCGCTGAAAAAGATCCGTGAAAACGGTACCTATGCGCAGATCTACCGCAAATGGTTCGGCACTGACCCGAAATAACTCCCGCCCTTCATCAATAGAGAATTCAGCATGCATTTCCAATGGAGCGCCATTTGGGATGCGCTGCCGGTACTGCTCGAAGGCGCCAAGCTGACCTTGTGGATTTCGATCCTGGGTCTGATCGGTGGTGCCGTGATCGGCGTGGTCGCGGGCTTTGCCCGCGCCTACGGCGGTTTTTTCAGCAGCCGCGTTGCGCTTGTGTTCATTGAACTGATCCGTGGCACGCCGATCATGGTGCAGGTGATGTTTATCTACTTCGCCTTGCCCATGATGGTTCCGGTGCGCATCGACCCTTTCACCGCAGCCGTGGTGACCATCATGCTCAACTCCGGGGCCTACATCGCTGAGATCACCCGTGGTGCGGTGCTGTCGATCCACCGTGGCTTTCGCGAAGCGGGGCTGGCGCTGGGGTTGTCCAAGCGCGATACGCTGCGCTACGTCATCGCACCGCTGGCGTTTCGACGCATGATCCCGGCGCTGGGCAACCAGTGGATTGTCAGCATCAAGGATACGTCGCTGTTCATTGTCATCGGCGTCGCCGAACTGACGCGCCAGGGCCAGGAAGTCATCGCCGGTAATTTCCGCGCCATGGAGATCTGGTCTGCAGTTGCCGTCATCTATCTGATCATTACCCTGGTGCTGAGCTATGTCCTGCGGCGCATGGAATCGAGGCTGAAAATCCTATGATTGAGTTCAAAGGTGTTTCCAAGCACTTCGGCAGCACCCAAGTGTTGCACGACATCAACCTCAAGATCGCCAGCGGCGAAGTGGTGGTGATCATTGGTCCTTCGGGCTCGGGAAAGTCGACGCTGCTGCGCTGCATCAACAAACTGGAGGAAGTCACCGACGGCCAACTGATGGTCGATGGCCTGGAGGTCAATAACCCGAAGGTCGACGAACGCCTGATTCGCCAGGAAGCGGGCATGGTGTTCCAGCAGTTCCATCTGTTCCCACAGATGACCGCGCTGCAGAACGTCGCTTTTGGCCCGGTGCGCGTGCGCGGCGCCAGCCGCAAGGAGGCGGAGAAACTCGCCGCCGAACTCTTGGCCAAAGTCGGCCTGGCCGACCGTGCCGATCACTACCCTTCCGAGCTGTCGGGCGGCCAGCAGCAACGCGTGGCGATCGCCAGGGCGCTGGCAGTAAAACCCAAGTTGATGCTGTTCGACGAGCCGACTTCCGCCCTCGACCCGGAGTTGCGCCACGAGGTGCTGACCGTCATGAAGTCGCTGGCGGATGAGGGCATGACGATGGTCATCGTCACCCACGAAGTGGACTTCGCCCGCAAGGTCGCCACGCGCCTGATCTTCATCGACAAGGGCCGCATCGCCGAGGACGGTGCCCCCGCTGAACTGATCGCCAACCCACCCAGTGCCCGCCTGCGGGAATTCCTGCAACACGTATCCTGAGGAGATGCCATGACACTGCCCTCTATTCACCTTGATGGAAGCGCTTTCGCGATTGGTCGCGGGCTGGGTGTCTTCGGTCGGGACGCCGTGCATGGGCACTTACGCCCTCTTGCACTCTGGCAATACCTGGCCTTGCAGGCTCAAACCCCTGCGGCGTTGCAGATGCGTCAACAGGTGCGGACCGAGTTCCCCCGTTACTGGCAGGAAATCGAGGGACTGGCCGACGGATTGCAACTGCCACTTGACGAAGTGTTCATGTGGAATTGCCGAGGTGACTACGTACATGAACAGAGCGTGGACGGCTGCACGACAGTGTTCGGTCCAACCCGCGCCGGTACGCTGATCGCCCATAACGAAGACGGCCTGCCGCAGCTCAAGGGGCATTGCGCGCTCTTGCATGCCACGCCCGAATCGGGGCTGGCGTTCAGCAGCTTTATCTATCCAGGATCCTTGCCAGGGCACACACTGGCGATCAATGAGCGCGGCCTGGTGGCGACCGTCAACAACATTCGCCCGGCACGCATTCCTGCCGGCATTCCTCGACAGATCCTGGCGCGCGCGACCCTCGACGCCGGCAGTATCGACGAAGCCATTGCCGTGGTGACCCGCACGGATCGCGCCGGAGCGTTTCACCACACCTTCGGCCAGGTAGGGAGCGCCCGAGTCGTCAGTGTCGAGGCCAGCGCCGAGGGCAGCAATGTCAGCGAAATCCAATGGCCGGCGGGGCATTCAAACCACCTGGTATCGCTGTCGTTGAACCAGGTGAAACAGCGCATCACCGCCAGCTCAGGTGCCCGACAGCGGTGTATCGACCAGCGCCTGCAACAGCTTCCTGGCGATCTGGACGCCAGCGTAGCGCTGAGTATGCTGCGCGACACTTCGGGGGAGGACCTGCCTGTCTACCGTTGCGCAGCGGATGATTCGGACAACGAAAACACCCTGGCAACCGGTGTTTTTCTGATCAGCGCCAACACTGTAGAGTGGCGCGTCTATACGCAACCGAACCCTGACCAGCCCGATGCCGAAGGTGTGGTCCACCGCTCATTGATTGACGCTTGTTCGGGTCGTTGAGGGTGGAGCGCAGGCGCTCACTGAATAATGGATACCGTTAATGAATAAAGTCCCGGCAGCACTTCCCGACACGTTGGACGGCCTCAAGCAACTGCTCGCGGCCATCGAGCGGCGTGAGGTCGATATTGCCTTGGGCAGCAGCTCCAGGCGCGTGCTGATGGCGCTGATCGAATCCCCCCAACGCACGGCAGTGTGTTCGATCAGCGAGCTGGCGCAGCAACTGGATGTCAACGCCTCGACCCTGTCCCGGCTCGCGCAACGGCTGGGCTATGGCGGTTTCAGCAAATTGCAGGATGTGTTTCGCCGAGAGATTACCGAGGGCAAGCATTTCTATAGTGATCAGGCCTCACGGCTGGTCATCAATCATGAAGACAAGGACATCCTCAATCAGCTGACGCGCCTGGGCCGCCAGGAAAACGCCAACATCGCCAGCATGATCGAGCAGGTCGATCCCGATGTGTTTGTACAGACGGTGGAACTGCTGGCCAGTGCCCGCCGGGTTCGGATCCATGGCATGCGCCAGTTCAATTCACTGGCGCTGTTCATGTCCTACGGCTTGGGGATGTTGCGTCCGGATGTGGCGGCCCTGGATTCCAGTCGCCAAGGTGTGGCGGATGCCCTCGCACAACTGGACAAGGGTGACGTACTGGTGGTGTCCAGCTGCTTTCCCTACACCCCCAGCGTCCTCGCGACTGCCGAGGTCGCCGCTCGCCATGGGATCAAGGTCATCGCACTGACCGACTCTGCCAGCTCGCCACTGGCGAAGGTGGCCTTGCACAGCTTCTATGTCCCCAATCACAGCTTGTTCTTCAGCAACAGCATGTGTGCCTTTATGTTGCTCGCGCAGGGTTTGTTAAGCGCGGTTGCCAGCAAGCTCGGTGAGCTGTCGATATCGGCGCTGAAGTACCGAGAGACGCTGATCGACGAACTTAACGCATCGCTGTAAGCGCGCTCATGAGCCTTCGAGTACTGTTTATCCTCGCCGTGGCGTTAATCGCGGCGGACGTGCTGATTAATCTCTTTTATTCGTGAAGCAAGCAACAACTGCCGGCCCAACGCATTGGGTCGGGCCCACAACACACGCCCGCCGTTCGCAGTATGGCGACGATGTGACACACCCCTCATTTTGCTGCCAGTGCCTGCGCGAACAGTTGTGTGTAACAGCGCAACAGCTGAAAATCGCGCGCCCATCCATTGAGCACTACAGGGATATTCCGCACATGGCTGCTTCCAATAAATGGCTGATGTCGTCAGTCGCTTATTACCTCGATTTTTTTACCGTTCCGCTGTTCGTCGTCCTGGCCCTTTACCTCGCACCGTTTGACCTGGCCCTCGCCCTTGCAGGCTTGCTGGCCTGGACGTTGGTGGAGTATTCGGCGCACCGTTTCCTGTTCCACTCGCTGTATCGCCGCGAGCATTGGACCCACCATATCGACGTGCTGGCCTACATCGGCGTGTCCAGCTGGAAAACCAGCTCGACCTTTGCCCTGCTGTTGCTGCTCGCCTGGTTCACCGGCCTCACCTCGGCCTTTATCGGCGCCGTAGCCGGCTATTTCGTCTACATCTCGCTGCACTACGTGATGCACCGCCCGCAGCATTGGGCCTACGCTTTTATTCCGGGGCTGGTGGCCAATCACGATCTGCATCACCGCAAAGGCATCGAGAAGAACTTCGGGGTTTCTTCGCCGCTGTGGGACCATGTGTTTCGCACTTATATTCGAACAGAGCGCGCCTGAACCTCTTCTTGGCGATTGTTTTTATTACGAACAAATCTAGCCGCCCATACACCTGCGCCGCCAACCTTATCTACGCTCTAGCCCGTGCCAGGAGGCGCATTGAAGAGTCCATGACGGACCCACTGTCTCCTGGCGTCTGATGCCTAGGAGATACCGATGAGAATGGAAACCCATCGCCCCCGGCCCGGGTTCGGCTGTGCGCTGTTTGGCGCGTTGCTGAGCCCCCTGGTCGTCGCGGCCCCCACGTTGTCTACGCAAATACCCTTCGATGTCACGGCGACCCCGCCCTTCTCTCTCGACAGCCTGCAAGCCAACTTCGATGAAATGTCGTGGCAGACGTTCATTGCGTTGAACTGGCCGGCGCTGGATACGGGTCAACCCAATAGCGGTGTGCAGATCGGCCAGCAGGACGCGGCCACCGTGTGGGAAAGCTATAAGGAGAGCTATCAGATATTCCTGGCCCAAGGGCAGAAGCCACTGCCTTTTCACGCGCCCGCCAGCGTACCGAAAGCCTGTGAAGGCAAGGGCTCCGGGCGCTTGCTGCAACAGATGGGCAAGGTTCCGGATGTGCTCGACGAGTTTATCCAGCCGTTTGAAAGCGGCCCTCTGGTGGATCAGAGCGGCGTGTACACGCGCAATGAAATCGTGGTCAACCAATCGATGTTCGACGGCATCGTCAACAACGGTCTCTACAGCATCCAGGGCCAACAGGCGTTTTTTGCCGCCAGCCCGACCAATGCAGTGGCGTTCAGTTGCGGTAACCCGAACACCAGTGAGGTGGGCTCGCTGATGGTCAAGGCATCATGGAAAGTGCTGGACGGCAACGACAATCCCGCCAGCTTCCATAGTGTCGACGCGCTGGTGTATACGCCAGGCAACAGCGACCCGAGCAAGGGGCCGGTGGTGGCCGAGTCCTGCGTGGCCGAGCCGGTCGGGCTGGTGGGCCTGCATATCGTGCACAAGACCACCAGCGCGCCGCAGTGGGTGTGGTCGACCTTTGAGCACGTCGACAATGTGCCGGAAAAAACCACGCCGCCCGCCGAGCGCAAAGGCCCGTACCTGTTCTACAACGCCAGCAGCCAGGCCGAGGTCAATCAGCCGCCGCCCAGGCCGTGGAACCCGGCGGTGAAGGCCACGCCCTCGCAGATCGTGCGCGAGATACCGTTGACCAATGAAACCAAGGCCCTCAACACCACCTACCAGACCCTGCTGCGCACGGTTAACCCCGACAGCGTATGGGCCAACTACCAGTTGATCAGCACCCAGTGGCCGACACTCAGCGGCCAACCGCCGTGCCAGATCTCCGCAACCAAGCCTTTGGGTAACCCGGCACCTTCGTTCCTCGCCAATGCCACGCTGGAGACCTATATCCAGGGCACTGTGCCCCAGGCGTCGTCCAGTTGCATTGCCTGTCACGGCAATGCCGCCACCCACGTGACCCAGTCGCCGCGCACCAGCTTCGCGGACTTCACCTACCTGCTCGAGCGCGCCCAATCCACCGGTGTGACAAGGAGTCAGCCATGAGTACCGACCTGGACAATTTCACCGGCCTGAGTGTGGTGCTCACCGGCATCAATCAGGAACTGCTGGCGCCGTCGGTAGACCCCATCGGCCTGCCCACGACCTTTCTCGCGTTCATCGGTCCGCGTGTCGGCCAAAGCGTGCTCAGCACCCTGCTCGCGCAATACGCAACGCTGGTGGCCGAGCAGGCGACACCGCAGCAAATCGGCACAGCGATTCTGATGCAGAACGGCCAACCGGCACCGACGCAAACCGCCCAGGTGGCACGCGCGATCATGAAGCTCTGGCTGCTGGGCGTGTGGTACCAGCCGTATACCCAGGGTGCATTTCCGGTCGGCGAGCAAACCGTGGTCAGTGACGAGGCCTACACCCAAAGCTGGGCGTGGAGTATCGCCCAGGCTCACCCCATGGGCTACAGCGAGTTTTTCTTTGGCTACTGGAACAGCCCGCCGCCCAGCCTGGAAGACTTCACCGGGGTCACCGCCAGCACTCAGCCAGGAGCGTCGTCATGAGTAGCGAACAAGCAGATGTGGTGATTGTCGGTGCGGGCCTTGCAGGCAGCATCATTGCCTATCAACTGGGCCTGGCCGGGGTGCAAGTGCTGGTGCTGGAGTCCGGCCCGGAAATCCCGCCCAATCGAAACCAGTACTTGGAGCGTTTCTACACCGCCACACTGAAGACGCCCGAATCGCCCTACCCGCCGGTGAGCACCCTGAGCCCGGCGCGCAGCCCGGCTGAGCAGAACGCACCGCGCGCGACCATCGCCGACCTGATCAACGGCTGGAACAACCCCGATATCAGCTACCTGGTGCAAAAAGGCCCGCTGCCGTTCACCAGTACCTATGAGCGCGTGGGCGGCGGCACCACCTGGCATTGGGTCGCCACCTGCCTGCGTATGTTGCCGAATGACTTCAAGATGAAGACGCTGTACGGCGTGGGGGTGGACTGGCCGATCAGCTACAACGACCTGCAAAGCGCGTACTGCCGTGCCGAGGCGGAAATCGGTGTGGCGGCGAACGTGGCCGACCAGGCGTACCTGGGCATTACCTTCCCGGCCAACTACGAATACCCGATGACCAGCATCCCGCTGTCGCTGGTCGATGGCAGCTTCGTCAGCGCGGTGCAGGGCCAGGCGTTCCAGGGCCTGCCCCTGGTGGTCAGCCCGACGCCGGCCGGACGCAACTCGCAACCGTATGCCGGGCGACGAGTGTGCGCGGGTAACACCAACTGCACGCCGATCTGCCCGATCCAGGCCAAGTACGATGCCACGGTGACCATGAACAACGCGCTCAACACCGGCAATGTGCGGGTGCTGTACAAGACCGTGGCGAGCAAGGTCACTGTGGCGGCGGACAACAGCATCAGCGGTATCGAGTTCATCCAGTATCAGCTCGGCGATGGGCCACCGACCGGCACTGGCGTTGCCGTGGGGCAACGTTACGTGATCGCCGCCCATGCCATCGAGACGCCCAAGTTGCTGCTCAACTCCACCAGCAGCGCCTGGCCCAACGGCGTGGCCAACAGCAGCGGCCAGGTCGGGCGCAGCCTGGCGGACCATCCGATCTACCTGGCCTGGGGCCTGATGCCCGAAGGCAAGACGGTGTTCCCGTATCGCGGCCCGGTGTCCACCTCCGGCATCGAAAGCCTGCGCGACGGCGCGTTCCGCAGCCAGCGCGCGGCCTGGCGGATCGAGATCGGCAACGAGGGCTTCAACTGGCCGATCGGCGATCCCTACACCACCGTCGCCGACCTGATTGATGGCACCAACGTGAGCAAGACCAACCCGCTGCCAAACGCCCCGGGCGCGCCCCAGGTGCTGTTCGGCACGGCACTGGTGCAACAGCTGAACAACCTGCTCACGCGGCAATTTCGGATAGGTTTCCTGGTGGAGCAAGTGGAGGAAGATCCCAATAACGCTAACTGCTACATCGTGCCGTCCAGCCAGTACAAGGACCGCCTGGGCATACCCCGCCCGGAAATCCACTACGACCTGTCCGACTACACCAAGGAGGGCTTCAAACAGGCACGGATCCTGGCCAGCCATATCATCACCGAACTGCTCGGGGCCACCGAACTGACTGCCGACATCCCGCCTGGGGTGTTCACCTACCAAGGGCAATCCTATTCGTTCCAGGGTGCCGGGCATTTGATGGGCACCTACCGCATGGGGGACGACCCCAAGACCTCGGTGGTGGACAAGACCCAACGCAGTTGGGACCACGACAACCTGTTCCTGGTGGGCGATGGCGTGTTCCCCACCACCGGCACCTCCAACCCGAGCCTGACCATCGCCGCGCTGTCGATCCAGGCCGGCGACACCCTGTGCAACGAGCTTAAAGCCGCGACGCTACAGGTGCAGGCCAACCAGCCATGGCAAGGCACCGGCGTGCAGATCAGCGGCCCGAGCCCGCGCCTGGTGCGTTATGTCAGCGGCAAGTGGCTGGCCAGCCCGGTGGGCGGCATGGTCGATGGTAATGGCAGCCCAGGGTTGATCGCCAAGGCAGGCTACACCTTGCCGGGGGCGAATGAGGGGGCGCTGATTGGCCGTGTGAGCAGCAGCGGGACACCGTTTCTGGTGGGTGACCTGGCGCAAATTCCGGCGGGACAGACCGGTGAGCTGCAACTGTGCATCAACGATGATCTGGACGGACGTTATGGCATTGGCTTGGGGGATAACCAGGGAGCGCTGACGGTGCAGGTGGGGTTCGGTACCGTGTAAAAACCAGGGCTGCGAGTGAGGTTGGCTCGCAGCCCTGTTGCTCTCAAGCGAATGCCAGGCAGGCCCTCGGCATTTCACATACGGTGACTGTACTCAAGCTCGTCCCCACCCATCTGTTTCCTTTCTTTCTTAGTCAGCGGCATGTGCAGGTCCACATAGCGTTCACGCACACGCTGCGCAAGCTCATGAACGTACGCCTCATCTTCGATCGCGATCATGAACAGGCGCAGGGGTAGCTCACCGGTCTCGCCACTGCCCAGAATCTGCAGCGCCTCATCAATGGTTTCGAACGGCTCACCGATGCCCGAATGGGCGTCACACAGGCCAAAACTGATAAAGCTCGCCCAATCCCACCCCGTCTCGCGCACGTCCACGGGCAGGTAAGTGCCATCCGGCTTTTTGCCCGCCGTGAGCAACAGCTGCTCCAACGCTTGAGCAGAGCTGACCGTTGGAACAGCGCAGGCCAATTGCAGGTTCGCCGACTCGTGATAGAACAGGTAATACCCTCCCCGCTGCAACGTGGAGAGCTTGGGTAGCTGGCCTTTTCTACTGCCAACATCGGCAACCCAGTCCTTTGCCCGCTTGGCTTGCAAAAGCACGGCTTTGCGACAGACCAGACCACCAATATTCAATGAAATGATTACGCCAAGATCGGCACCCAAGCGACTTTCTTCGGGGGTACCCGCCAGTTGTAACGTGCCGAGGAAAGACTGGGACATGGGGTAACCGAACTGTGGGATCTGTTTGGATGCCCAGCCCGTGAGCCAGTGTTCGACGTAGGCACTGAACCGGCCATTCAAAAGATCTTCAATAGCCGCCGCGCTGTTCAGGAACCTGGCCATTTCCTGTTCGCACTGAAACATCGCCCAGTAGATCGCCCAGAGCACATCGTTGGACAGGTGAGTGGGTGACGTTGCCAATTGGCTCAACAGTTGCCACTGATCGGCAGTTTGACGACATTGCAACAGCTCACTGGCTGGGCCGCTGTGCATGTTGGCCGCCGCCAGGCTGGCGCAAGCCGCAACAATGTTGGGAAAGCCGCCCGTCACCGCGACGCCGAAGTGATCCTGATTGGCGCGTTTGCGAATAGCTTCGGCCCCCTTGTGCAACGCGCCATAGGCTGCCATATCCGGTGTTTTTTGAAATATCAGTTGTGCCAGATAGTGGTGGGCCTGTGGCATATCTGCCTTGCGCACAGAGTCTATGACGCGGGCGAAGGTGATGGCGAAATCAGGGGCCAGCCATCCGTCCCCACTTGCGGCGGCCAACGCCTGCGTCGCCGCCAATTTGAAGTCATTCAACTGACGCTGGGCTTTAATCAGCTTCTCCAGTAGCGCCTTGAGTCTGAGCTGTTCCTCGCGCTGGGCGGCGACGTAACGGTTGTGCTGGTCGATGTCACTGTCGCGCTTCGCAGTGATGGTTGGCTCATCGAACGCCAAGACAGCCTGCTCATGCTTGAGCCGGGCGGCCTTGAGTTCACGGGACGCCTGACGCGTACCCAAAGGGTTGAGCAGCCAACCGAGCCCGTACCCTTTGCTTTTCTGCTGTTTGAACCTCTGCAGGCACTTCTGCACACGCGCCAGGGTCGGTGCCAGGGCGTCGAGGCGTTCCCTTTCGGCGCTGCGCGTACTCAGGCCGTTGATGGAGGTAACTGTCGCTTGAGCCTGGGTGATGCGCTCGGACAAGACTGTGAGGGTCCGGCTGAGCGAAAGCGAAAAAGCGTTGCTCTGTGTCCTGAGTTTCTTACGGAGCGACGTTTGGAGCGTGGTCATGAATGACTTCCTGGTCGAAATAACGGCGTGCGCCATAGTAACCATACGGCTGCCGAAATCGACGTTACTTGCACGCTGCGCAACAGTCCTTTGTCATCACGCCCATTGATAGCTCCCTAACGAAAGCCCCATGCTAGAGGGCTAATCTCGCGCTTATATCATTCCGAATGATAGTTACCTTTGCTTCATTCGATTCGTGACATACCGCCTCGCCGCGCATGATCCGCCCATCTCAAATACATTGGCGGATGCACCTCATGGAACAGTCACTCAAACATTTGCGCTTCCCCCTGGCGATCTTGGCCGTGGTGGTGATGAGCGCGTGCGGCAAGACCCCGGAACAAGCGGCCGCCATGCCTGCGGCGAAAGTCAGCGTGGCCAAGGTGCTTGAGCAGCCGGTCAACGAGTGGGATGAGTTCACTGGTCGCCTGGAAGCGCCCGAAACCGTACAGATTCGTCCACGGGTCTCTGGCCAGATTGACCAAGTCGCTTTCACCGAAGGCGCTTTGGTCAAGAAAGGCGACCTGCTGTTCCAGATCGATCCGCGTCCGTTCCAGGCCGAAGTGCGCCGCCTTGAAGCCCAGTTGCAACAAACCCGCGCCGCTGCTACCCGCAGCGACAACGAAGCCCAGCGCGGCGAACGCCTGCGCCAGAGCAATGCGATCTCCGCCGAACTGGCCGACTCGCGCACCACCGCCGCCCAGGAAGCCCGCGCCGCCGTCGCCGGGATCCAGGCGCAGTTGGACCTGGCCAAGCTGAACCTGAGCTTCACCCGCGTGACCTCGCCGATCAGCGGCCGCGTCAGCCGTGCCGAAATCACCGCCGGCAACCTGGTGACCGCCGACGTCACCGCGCTGACCAGCGTGGTCTCCACCGACAAGGTCTACGCCTACTTCGATGCCGATGAACGCGTGTACCTCAAATACACCGAGCTGGCTCGCCAAGGCCGCCGTGGCGCCACCACCCCGGTGTACCTGGGCCTGTCGAATGAAACCGGCAACCCGCACCTGGGCCAGATGAACTTCGTCGACAACCAGGTCAACCCGGCCACCGGCACCATCCGTGGTCGCGCCGTGTTCGATAACAGCAAGGGCGAATACACCCCTGGCCTGTATGCGCGCCTGAAGCTGGTCGGCAGCGGCACCTACTCGGCCGTGTTGATCAACGACGAGGCCGTCGGCACCGACCTGGGCAAGAAGTTCGTGCTGGTGATGGAAGGCGACAAGCCAGCGTACCGCGCGGTGGAACTGGGGCCGAAGATCGAAGGCTTGCGCATCGTGCGCAGCGGCCTGAACAAGGACGACACTATTATCGTCAAGGGCCTGCAACGCGTGCGCCCAGGCTCGCCGGTCGCCCCGGAAACCATCCCGATGGCCAGCCAGGAAACCCTCGCCGCCTTGGCCCAACAACGACAAGCGCTTGAAGCCAGCAACCTGGAGCAAGTGGCGCCGGAAAAAACCGCGCCCAAGCTCGCAGCCGTTGCGACTCCACGCGGTTAAGGGATACGACTCAAGATGAATTTTTCCAAGTTCTTCATTTCGCGGCCGATCTTCGCAGCAGTGCTGTCGCTGCTGATCCTGATTGCCGGTGCGATCTCGCTGTTCCAATTGCCGATCAGCGAATACCCGGAAGTGGTGCCGCCGACCGTGGTGGTGCGTGCCAACTTCCCCGGCGCCAACCCCAAGGTCATCGGTGAAACCGTAGCCGCTCCGCTGGAGCAAGCCATCACTGGCGTCGAGAACATGCTGTACATGTCCTCGCAGTCGACCGCCGACGGCAAACTGACCCTGACCATCACCTTCGCCCTGGGCACCGACCTGGACAATGCGCAGGTGCAGGTGCAAAACCGGGTGACGCGGACTCAGCCAAAACTGCCTGAGGAAGTGACACGCATCGGTATTACCGTGGACAAGGCCTCCCCCGACCTGACCATGGTGGTGCACTTGACCTCCCCGGATCAGCGCTACGACATGCTGTACCTGTCCAACTACGCGATCCTCAATATCAAGGATGAGCTGGCCCGCTTGGGCGGCGTCGGCGACGTGCAGTTGTTCGGCATGGGCGACTACTCCCTGCGCGTCTGGCTGGATCCGAACAAGACTGCCTCGCGCAACCTGACCGCGACCGATGTGGTCACGGCGATCCGCGAGCAGAACCGCCAGGTCGCGGCCGGTGCCTTGGGCGCGCAGCCTGCACCGTCTGACACCAGCTTCCAGTTGTCGGTGAATACCCAGGGCCGTCTGGTCACCGAGGAAGAGTTCGAGAACATTGTGATTCGCGCCGGCGCCAACGGCGAAATCACACGCCTCAAGGACATCGCCCGGGTCGAGCTGGGCTCCAGCCAATACGCACTGCGCTCGCTGATCGATAACCAGCCGGCCGTCGCGATACCGATTTTCCAACGCCCCGGCTCCAATGCCATCGACATCTCCAACGATGTGCGCAACAAGATGGCCGAGCTGAAAAAGAGCTTCCCGGCAGGCATGGATTACCGCATCGCCTATGACCCGACGATCTTTGTACGCGGCTCCATCGAAGCGGTGGTGCACACCCTGTTCGAAGCGCTGATCCTCGTGGTGCTGGTGGTGATCCTGTTCCTGCAGACCTGGCGCGCCTCGATCATTCCGTTGGTGGCCGTGCCGGTTTCGTTGATCGGTACCTTTGCGGTGATGCACCTGTTCGGGTTCTCGCTCAACGCGCTGTCGCTGTTCGGATTGGTACTGGCCATCGGCATCGTGGTGGACGACGCCATCGTGGTGGTGGAGAACGTCGAACGTAATATCGAGCTGGGCCTGGAGCCGTTCCCGGCGACTGAAAAAGCCATGAGTGAAGTGACCGGGCCGATCATCGCCACGGCGCTGGTGCTGTGTGCGGTGTTCATTCCAGCCGCGTTTATCAGTGGCTTGACCGGGCAGTTCTACAAACAGTTCGCCTTGACCATTGCGATCTCGACGGTGATCTCGGCGTTCAACTCGCTGACCCTGTCCCCTGCCCTTGCCGCCGTGTTGCTGCGCAGTCATGACGCACCGAAGGATCGCTTCTCGAAGGTCCTCGACAAGCTCTTCGGCGGCTGGTTGTTCCGTCCGTTCAACCGCTTTTTCGAAAAGGCCAGCCATGGCTACGTGGGCACTGTGCGCCGGGTGATTCGCGGCAGTGGGATTGCCCTGTTCGTGTACGCCGGCCTGATGGTGCTGACTTTCTTCGGATTTGCCCACACCCCGACCGGTTTCGTACCGGCCCAGGACAAGCAATACCTGGTGGCCTTCGCCCAATTGCCCGACGCTGCGAGCCTGGATCGCACCGAAAACGTGATGAAGCGCATGTCGGACATCGCCCTGAAACAGCCCGGCGTGGAAAGCGCGATCGCCTTCCCTGGCCTGTCGATCAACGGTTTCACCAACAGCCCGAACAGCGGCATCGTGTTCGTGACCTTGAAGCCGTTCGATGAGCGCAAAGACGCAAGCATGTCCGCCGGTGCGATTGCCGGTGCACTGAACGGCCAATACAGCAATATCGAAGAAGCCTACATGGCGATCTTCCCACCGCCGCCGGTACAGGGCCTGGGCACGATCGGCGGGTTCCGCCTGCAGATCGAAGACCGTGGCAACCTGGGTTATGACGAGCTGTACAAAGAAGTGCAGAACGTCATCACCAAGAGCCGTGGCGTGCCCGAGTTGTTCGGCCTGTTCACCAGCTACACGGTCAACGTGCCCCAGGTCGATGCCGCCATCGACCGCGAAAAGGCCAAGACCCACGGCGTGGCGATCAGCGACATCTTCGACACCCTGCAGGTTTACCTGGGCTCGTTGTATGCCAACGACTTCAACCGCTTCGGGCGTACCTATCAGGTCAATGTGCAGGCTGAGCAACAGTTCCGCCAGGACTCCGACCAGATCGGCCAGCTGAAAGTGCGCAACAACAAAGGCGAGATGATCCCGTTGGCGACCTTTATCAAGGTCAGCGACACCTCGGGCCCGGACCGCGTGATGCACTACAACGGCTTTATCACCGCTGAAATCAACGGCAACGCGGCACCGGGCTACAGCTCTGGCCAGGCCCAGGTGGCGATTGAAAAACTGTTGAAGGATGAATTGCCCAACGGCATGACCTACGAGTGGACCGACCTGACCTATCAGCAAATCCTCTCGGGCAACACCGCACTGTTCGTGTTCCCGCTCTGCGTACTGCTGGCGTTCCTGGTACTCGCCGCCCAATACGAAAGCTGGAGCCTGCCGCTGGCGGTGATCCTGATCGTACCGATGACGCTGCTGTCGGCCATCACCGGGGTGATCATCTCGGGCGGCGACAACAACATCTTCACCCAAATCGGCCTGATCGTACTGGTGGGCCTGGCGTGTAAGAACGCGATTCTGATCGTCGAGTTCGCCAAGGACAAACAGCAGGAAGGCCTCGACCCGCTCGCCGCGGTACTGGAAGCCTGCCGCCTGCGTCTGCGGCCGATCCTGATGACCTCGTTCGCCTTCATCATGGGTGTGGTGCCACTGGTGTTGTCCAGCGGTGCCGGTGCCGAGATGCGGCATGCCATGGGCGTGGCGGTGTTCTCCGGGATGATCGGTGTGACCTTCTTCGGTCTGTTGCTGACGCCAGTGTTCTACGTACTGATCCGTCGCTATGTAGAGCGCAGCGAAGCGCGCAAAGCGGCCAAGGCCTTGAAGCTGGAGACACAGCAATGAGTGTGAAAGTATTCCTGCCGAGCTTGCTGGTACTGGCGCTGAGCGCCTGTGCCGTGGGCCCGGACTACAAGACCCAGACCCCGGAGGCGGCGAACATTACCGCCGCCGCGGATGCCAAGCAGTATGACCACGCCAAGTTCGAAGGCATCTGGTGGCAGCAGTTCGACGATCCGACCCTCAACCAGTTGGTCACGCAATCGCTGCAAGGCAACCGGGATCTGCGCGTGGCGTTTGCCCGTCTGCGGGCCGCGCGGGCGATCCGTGATGACGCCAGCAACGACGCCATGCCGACAATTACCAGTCGCGTCAGCAGTGACCAGGGCAAGGGCCAGATACCCGGCCAGACCACCAGCCGGGTCAAGACCGAGCGTTACGACCTGGGCCTGGACATGGCCTGGGAACTGGACCTGTTCGGGCGTATCCAGCGCAACCTGGAAGCCACCGACGCCGACCAGCAAGCCGCCGAGGCCGACCTGTACCAACTGCAAGTCACCATGATTGCCGAACTGGTGGACGCCTACGGCCAACTGCGTGGCGCGCAACTGCGTGAACGCATCGCCCTCGACAACCTGAAGAACCAGCAGGACTCGCGCACCATCACCGTCAGCCTGCGCGACGCCGGTGTGGGTGACCAACTCGACGTGGAGCGTGCCGACGCACGCCTCGCAGCAGTGGAGGCCAGCGTGCCGCAACTGCAAGCCGAACAGGTGCGTGAGCGCAACCGCATCGCCACCCTCCTCGGCCAGCGCCCCGACAAGCTGACCGTGGACCTGGGCCCGAAAGACCTGCCGGCGATTGCCAAGGCATTACCGATCGGTGACCCAGGGCAACTGCTGCAACGGCGCCCGGACATCCTCAGCGCCGAACGCAAACTGGCCGCCGCCACCGCGCGCATCGGCGTGGCCAAGGCCGACCTGTTCCCACGGGTCAGCCTCAGCGGCTTCCTCGGCTTTACCGCCGGGCGCGGTTCGCAGATCGGTTCGTCCGCCGCAAATGCCTGGGCCCTGGGCCCGAGCATCACCTGGGCCGCCTTCGACCTGGGCAGCGTACGTGCCCGGCTGCGTGGCGCAGACGCCGAAGCCGACGGCGCCCTGGCAAGCTACGAGCAACAAGTGCTGCTGGCGCTGGAAGAATCCGAGAATGCCTTCAGTGATTACGGCAAGCGTCAGCAACGCCTGGTCTCGCTGATCCGTCAAAGCGAATCCAGCCGTGCCGCCGCCGACCTCGCCGCGATCCGCTACCGCGAAGGTACCGTGGACTTCCTCGTCCTGCTCGACGCGCAACGCGAACGCCTGGCCGCCGAAGACTCCCAGGCCCAGGCCGAAGTGGACCTGTATCGCGGGATTGTGGCGATCTACAAGGCGCTGGGGGGTGGCTGGAAGCCAGACACCGTCGTAGCGACTGCCAAGTAACGTAAAGAGCTCCTTTGGTTGGTCGCATCCAGCCAATTTTTAGCCCCGTGGTCCATTCGGTCATGGGGCTTTTTTTGGTTTTAATTACGCGCTTAGCCATTTGTAAAAGGTGTCGGCTATGGCAACCGACATAAAAATTATTCCCCCAATAGTCATTCCCTGAAGTACACGCTTTAGACCGCGGGGGAAATCCTGCACTTGCTGCCGGTCCACGGTACCGCGCTTTATATTCCACCACGGCATTGCAACCGTCGACATCACGACACACAGACGAACCATTCTTCCTCGAATCGAGTTGCCCCAGAACCCTTTACTAAAGGTGACAAGCTTGCATTTACTTAAACGCGTCTCCATTTCATCCAATCGTCGATACGCTAGGAAAACGCTTAATATATTGAAAACAAGGGCAATAAACAGGATGCCCGCACTAAACCAGAACTTCATAGGAAGGTTGAGTAAGCGGTCAATATTCATATATTTTTTCTCCTAGGTGCTCACCGAGCTCCCCCCCATAACTCCCCATAACTGCACCTCCGGTTCCACCGGCGATCAACAAGCAACTCAATGACACAGGCCCAGTTGTAATGCCCAATACGGTTACGCATAGGACTGTCGCGATGGTCCCGCCTGCCATCCCACCCAAAACACCTCCGCCCAGCTTACCCACCTCCACATACTTCGCCTTACTACACTGCTCCTCCCTCCCCGTTGAACACGCCTCCTTGATCTCCAGCGCAGTAGATGCAGTACTCAAGGCAATCCCCAACGGCGTCCCGGCTTTAAGCACCTTCGCCGTCCTGGCAATCTTCGTAATCCTCTCGGCATACCGACTGATCGCTCCGGTATGCAGATAGCTCCTGGTGGAAATCCCCAGCATCTTCTTGATCGATCCGTCATTACGCAAGCCGGTGCCGTAACGGGCGAACCCACGCATTTGCTTTTCCAGTTGGGTAAACAAAACCTGGCGACGTGCCAGGAACTCATCGCGCGCAGCACCGCCGCCTCGGCGCAGGGACTGTTTGTGCAAGGCGTCAATGTCTTCCAGGGTCTTGGCGATGTCCTTCAAGTGCCGACTCCACGCATCGCCCGCCGTTCCGACGCCGAGCGAGGTGTAGCCCAGCAAACGCTGCAACAGGTCATAGTTCTGCAAAGCAAACTCAGCTCCGCCTTCGGCCATTACGCTATGGCGAATGTCCCATGCAGACTGCATCAACCGCGACTCTTGCGGCGTGCACATGGCCGTCGAGTCGTCTCCGATGATCACCAGTTGGCCCGGTAGAACCACTACGTTGCGGATATGGCTGTTGAGTAAGTCGAACTTCTTGGCGGCGGGTCCGCTCAGGTCAAGACGGGCCTTGAGTTCGGTCGACGTTTGTTGGCGTTCGTTGATGAACGCATAGGGCTGAGGCATCTGCAGCTCCATCGAATAGAAAGAACTGCGAAATCTAAGTAACGCTCAGTGGAGATGTCGTGATTTTACCGGGCGAATTTGCCGGCTATTTTTCACTTTAGGAAATGGGCTACGCGGTGAATTCCAATATATGTCAGGCATTGCACTTTTTTTGGACATTTATGGGGGCGTTTTGGCGGCCGACTTGCAGATGGACTAACGGAATATTGATAGCTCGGAGACGTGAAAACACATTCAGGAAGTGCCCGTCTCGTAAAGTCGATTTTTCCGACATCTCGCTGCCGAAACCCCGCTCGCCCGGGACGCCTGTTTCAGCCTGCACGGCGTGGTCATTGGCTTTGAGCGCCAGTCCGGCTCCAACGACCAGGCCAGTTATCCATACTGATAAAGCTGGGCGCATCCAGCCATTCCCAACCTCCCGATCATTTCGCCGAAGTCGATCTGCGATTCATCCAAGCCGTTTTTACCCTATGCATTCGAACATGCGCTTCAATGCCACTTGAACACCTCTTGAACAACATCACTCACAGTCCGCGGTGCTTGACGACCGTGCACCACCGGCCGGGGGACCCGCTCCAGCACCTGGACGATGTTGCCCGTCTGGTCGTGGCGCATCAGTACAAAGCGCGGCAAAGGAGCGCTGCTGACTGCACGCTTGCGAATGATTCTGACGGGCAAGTGTTCGGTAATCACGCCGCCATTGGCCTTGGCCTTGTCCAGTGCCTGTTGAATCGCCTTCACATTTTCCTCGTACAACGCCCGGTTGTTTTTAGCCTGGTCCAGCAACGCAATGCCGAACAGGGTCGAGTCGGCGTTATGCGCCTGGGGCGTCTTGGCGAACAAGCTCAAGGTCGCCTCCTGCACCTCGTCACCCAAGTGGCGAAAATGTTTGGGGTCCGTGGTGTTGCCCAGGTTGAGCAGGTCTGCAATGTCCTCGCGTCCGCCTTTGATCGCGCCGGAATAGACATAATCCTCATCGCCGGGGAAACCATGGGCCTGCTCGTGGATCAGGGTGTTGGCCATGGCGTCGTCGCTACGCCCCATGTAGCGGTAATAGTGCGTGGCGCCGTCCACATTCACTTCAATGTATTTTTCCTGAAGGTTGCCTGCTTTGTAGCGGCTATAGGACGACGGCAGGAGTTGGGCCTGCCACTCCGTGCCCTCGTTTTCGAGGAAATTGATGTTGGAAAGATCGAGCTTATCCAAATCCACTTTCATCGTGCGCTGCTTGCGCGCAAAGGCCGCCAAGGCTTCCTCGGAATCCGCGCCGAAGAAGGTTTTGCAGACGAATTTAAGGTCTTTTTCGAACTCAGGATCGGACAACGTACTCAAGGCGCCATTGAGTCGCTCCCGGGCGATGGGCAGTGCTCGTTCAATGGCTTGGCGGCTTTGTTCAAGCGCAGGTGTCGCGGTGGTCGCTTCGGCAGTTTTCAGGATCGGCAGTTGAGCCGAATCGTGTGGACGCGATTGCTCACCCTCAACGGATGGCCTGCGCATTTTCCGGGGACGTTCAGTGGCAACCGGCTGGGCATTCAGTTGCTCCTTCATCGTGGTCTTCCAGGTCGCACGGAGCTCACCCAACGGTCTGTCCAGACGATGAACACTGCGGCTGCTCAACCATTCGTAACCTTCCCGTAACGGTTGCTCCAAACCCGCAACAGGATTGAACAGGTTATTGCTCAGCGTGCCGAACGCTCTAGTAGCCGCCGACACCTTGGACGATAGGGTTTCTGCCCGCCCGATAGCCTGCGCCCCTTCAACCACCTCGCCAGCGACCACGGACCCCATCATCACGGCGTCGAGCGCACAGCCGGTAAGCGCGCCCAGGTCGGTCTTTACACGACCGGAGGCGATGTCGTCGTAGCATCCCTTAAACGGAATAAGCAGGTCTTCAATGGTCGTTACCGCTTTCTGCGTACGCGCCGCGAAACGCTCGCGCGGCGTCGCACCCATGGCGGAGTCCAGGAGGTCCTGGCGATTGAGCACCAGATCATGGCGCCGCACATAGGCGGCAAAATCCCTGGTTTTCTGCGAAAAATAACCGCCGTCTGCCAACGATCCGCGCCCGCTGCCGGCCGGCAGGGTTTCGCGCAAGGCTCGTATCTGTACCTGGGACTCCCCAGCCCCATGGCCATCGGCATGGGATTGCAGTTTTGTCACCCACACACGGGGCACGACCGCTTCGCCTTGGGCCAGTGTCTTCAGGAATGCGGGACGCTCGAAGTACTCGCCCCTCTGGGGCCAAAACTCGAAACACCTTGCGTCCTCACCCTGTCCCGCCTGGACGATAAAACCATAGCGCCCCTTGACCCGTTCCGTTTGTTCATCGGCACCGTTGATGGACTTTCCCTCAGCGGTGATGGACTCGCCCTCCACCCGGTAAAACGTCAGTTCTTCTCGCTCCAGCACTTGTCGGTCCTGATGGGGCATTTTGCTGAAAAGGTCCTTGAGACGTGTCGTGATGGCCGAACTGAACGCGTCGACACCCGACCTTACAGACCGATTGAGCTCGTCTTTGGTAAACCGAAGCCGATTAAAACCCGCTTGCAGATCAGCGAGGTCCCCGCCCAATGCTGTCGTCGTCCCGCCAAAGGGACCTTTGGCCACTTTTTGCGCATACTCACCGCTCTTCAGCACCCCCATCATATGCAGGTCGATCAAGCTCAATTCATGCGAGGGATCAGCCATGAAAAAGGGCATCGGATAAGTGTCTCTTTGCACGGGCTTGTCCAGGTCCCGTTCCGGGAACACCGCCTTGAGGTCCGGTTGGGCCAAGGCTCTGCGCGTCACGGGCAGGGTCTGCAGAGCCGCCGTGGCCTTTTCAGTGGTCTCGATATAGTTTTTGTATTTCTCAGCGCTCTTGCGCAGATCTTCCACGGTGTAACGGTCATCCGCACGGCGCGCGATCACCCCGTTGAGCACGCTCCAATCCAGCAACGGATCGGCCTCGGCCGCCTGGAACAACGGCACCAGTGCGGGTGTGGGAGGCTGGAGAAGCGCGCGCTCCAGCACTTGAGCATACGTCAGGGTCCGACTCGATCCTGGCGCGTGCATTTCAAGCAGGGCAACGGTTTTCCTCAACACCAGCCAGGCGGGAGAACCGATGTGCAGGGTGTCAGGGATATCCCGCACCAGAAATTCCGGCGCGGCAGTCGCCAGGAATAAATGGCTCACCATGTCCACGGCGTCCGGATGCACGCCCTTGCTGCGCATCAGGTGCATATGCAGGTCTTCGCGGACATCGGCCATCTTGAGCCCGGTATTTTGTACCGAGTACAGGTCATAACCCGCCACGTGGTTTCGCTGCTGCCCCAGGTGCGGATCAATGCGTAACAGGTGCGCGGTGATCAGCAACTGATTGAATTGCTGTTCGCGAAAACCATCGCGGGACACCTTCAACCCCTCCAGCAAACGATGCTGGCGATACGCATTGAGCTTTTTCTGGGAGCGTAACAGTCTAAGCATGTGCGCATCGACGTTACCGGAAAGAGACTGCTGCTTATCCAGCCACTGCGGGCCGACGAAGCGGTCAAAGGCCTCAACCAGCGTTTTGCGGTCTTGCAGGCTCAGTCTCAGAGGCGAGTCCAGCCCCAGCCAAGGCCCGGTGTAGTTGCCCATCGGCGGGCTGGACGGTAACGGATGACGCTGCCAGCCAATCAGATTGCGAATGTCCTTGACCGAGCGGGGTACGTCCTGCCCGTCTGCTTTGGGTAGCATCACGCGCAGTGTCTGCAACGCGTCGACCTCGCCCGTGGAGTGCAGAATATGGCCGGTGTTCTGCGCGATTTTCAGCAGCCGGTCGAAGCGTTTCTTCAAGTCTGGCTGGGCTGATACGGCGCCGCTCAGATCGATCCAGCGCCCTGCACTGCCCAATGCCTCCAAACGTCCATCGAAGAGGCGTAGAGGGGCGGTTTGGCGGTCGATTCCATATTCGCGCCAGACCCCCTGCATGCCTGGACGATTCGCCAAAGCGCCCAGGGCCTTGCGCCCACGCTGGACGTCGGTAGCCAGCGCAGATCCGGTGACCGTTGAGAAACGGATGTCAGCGAGGTCGATACTGTCCTGATCCGCCTTGCCCTGCACCCAGTGCTCCAAGGCCACGATCCAGCGTTCTTGATTGCGGGCATTGAGTACCGCCTTGTCGAGCATGGCTTGTGAAAAATCGCTGATGCCCTGCAATTGGCCTGGGATGTGATGGACCAGCGTCGAAGCGCGCAGCCAGGGCTCCGGACGGATGACCTCAAGGGAACGATCTGGCTGAATGCCGGTGACGGAGGACAGGGGACCCACTACAACAGGTTCAGCCGTAGCAACGACCTTGTGCATCAGGGGGGCTCGCTTTCAAAATTTGAAGAGCGTCTACCCTGCCCCGGAAAACGAATGGATGGGATCGGAAAAATCTTGGCCGTCAGCAGTCCAATGCGCCGTTCAACGGGATTCCCCCAGGATCAAGCTGCGGTAATGCCCAGGATTGGACCCCACCCACTTACGGAACGCCTTGTAGAACGAACTGGCATCGGCAAACCCCAGCCGCGCTGCAATTTCGGCGAAGCTGATCTGCGGTTCAGCCAGCCACACAATCGCCAGTTCCTTGCGCACGCTGTCCTTGAGCCCCTGATAGCTCTGCCCTTCTTCCGCCAGGCGGCGGCGCAACGTGGAAGCGGAGATGCACAGCGTGGCCGCGAGGCCCTCGGTTTCAGGCCAGGTCTCGGGGGGCATTTGGCGCAGGTCATGCTTGATACGGGTGGCCAGGCTGTCGGGGTCGCGGTATTTGACCAGGATGTTGGCGGGCGCGTGGGCGAGAAAACGCTTGAGCTCTTCGGCAGTGCGTTTGATCGGCAGGTCCAGGCACTCGGCGGAGAAGATCATGCGCGTGCGCGGCCGATCAAAACGCAGGTTGTCAGAGAACATCACCCGGTAATCGTCACAAAAATCCGGCTGCGGGCAACGCAACTCGATCGCCAGGATCGGGATGCGCCGCCCTGCCAGCCAACAAGCGACGCCGTGCACGATCATCCAGTAGGTGAAATAGGTGAAGGCGCGATTGGGTTCAGGCTCGGGTTCGTGCAACACGATTTCCGCCAGGCTTTGTTGACGCACCAGTTGGGCTGGCAGGTGTTCGAGCATCAGCGAGAGGAAACCCAAGGCGGTTTCCAGACCGGCCGCCAGGCTCGGTTGCGCCATGGCGGCGCGACAGAGGAACGCGAGGCTGCCGGACTTGAGCGCGCGCGGGTCCATGCCGAAGAACTCATCGTCCCGACGCCTTGCCAGCAGACGCCACAACCGTGCGTAGGCGGTGGCCGGAACACGGGCGTCGGGTTGCTCCAGCAGTGCCGGATCGATCCCGACCTTGCTCAAGGCTTCGACGGTGGCCGCCCCAGGCGCGCAGCTCTGCAGCAAGGCTTCACGCACGAGGTGGAGGGAGATGGTGTCTTTTTCCGACATGGGACGTTGGGCAATCCGGCGGCACTCTAGATGCCGTGCATCATAAGGTGGCTTGCGATTCGCCACCACCGTTCAGCCATTGTTCAGCAATCGTCAAGATTTCCTGTTTAGCAATGAGTATCATTATGTTACAACTTAGCTTCCTATCTACTTAGCTGCGGTGCCCGATGCTTGTTCCCTTTTTAATCATGCTGCGCGAAGGCATTGAAGCCGCGCTGATCGTCGGCATCATCGCCAGCTACCTGCAACAGACCGGCCGTGGCCAATGGATGCCCGCCGTGTGGATCGGCGTGTTTCTTGCCGCTGCGCTGGCCTTGCTGGTGGGCGGTGGCCTGGAACTGGTCAGTGCTGAATTTCCGCAAAAGCAGCAAGAGTTGTTTGAAGGCGTCGTCGGTCTGGTCGCCGTGGGCATTCTCAGTTCCATGGTGTTCTGGATGCGCAAGGTCGCGCGCTCCATCAAGCATTCGCTGCACGAATCCCTTGATCACGCGTTGGCCGGCTCCAAACACCAAGTGACCGCGCTGATCCTGATGGTGTTTTTTGCCGTGGCCCGCGAAGGCCTGGAAACCGTGTTTTTCCTGCTGGCCGTGTTCCAGCAGAGCGAAGGGCCAGGCGCACCGATTGGCGCCCTGCTCGGCCTGATCCTGGCGATCATCGTCGGCTTCCTGATCTACAGCGGCAGCATGCGATTGAACCTCGGCGCGTTTTTCCGCTGGACAGGCCTGTTCATCCTCGTGGTGGCCGCCGGCATCCTGGCCAACTCGGTGCAGGCCCTGCACGAAGCAGGCGTGTGGAACCACTTGCAGACCGTGCTGTTCGATTTCAGCGCCGTGCTGCCGATGGACAGCCCGCTCGGTTCGGTGCTGGCCGGCATGTTCGGCTACCAGGAAGCCCCGACCATCAGCACCCTTGGCGCCTACCTGATCTACCTGGTGGTGGCACTGGTGATGTTCTTCCTGCCTGCGGCACCGGCCAAGCCGGCCGCCACATCTTCTTCCGTTTCCAGCCAGTAAGGACCGTCCTTTGTCCAACCCAACTCCCCAACCGGCTTCGCCACCCCGCGCCCTGCGCTGGGCCGTGGCGGGCTCGGTGGTCGTGATGATCGCCGCCGGTGGCCTGTTCTATTACGCCTCGCAACTGGCGGCCAGCAAGCGCCAGACCAACCACAATGAAATCGCCGTGACCATCCATGGCCACGCCTGCGAGCCCAATGCATTGACCGTTCCGGCCGGGCGCGCGAGCTTTCGCATCATCAACCGTTCCGACCGCGCGGTGGAATGGGAAATCCTCGACGGCGTGCTGGTGGTCGAAGAGCGCGAAAACATCGCCCCCGGCCTGAGCCAGGTAATCAACGCCAACCTGTTGCCCGGGGACTATGCGATCACCTGCGGCCTGTTGAGCAACCCGCGCGGCACCCTGCATGTGACGCCGACCGCTGAATCCGATGCCCAGGCCAAGGCCAAGCCGTCGATGGTGGCGTTTATCGGCCCGCTGTCGGAATTTCGCGTCTACCTGAGCAGCCAAGGCAGTGCCTTGGTCAAGGCGGTGACCGCCCTGCAACAGGCCATCGACGCCGGCGACCTCACCCAGGCTCAAGCGCTGTACGTGCCGGCCCGTGAGGCTTACCAGCGCCTGGCCCCAGCGTCCCAACGCCTGGCCGAGTTGGACAACGCCATCAACGCCCGTGCCGACTACTTTGAAAAGCGTGAGCAAGACCCGGCCTTCAGCGGCTTCCATCGCCTTGAATACAGCCTGTTCCAGCAACGCAGCCTTGATGGCCTGGCGCCGATTGCACAGCGCCTGGTAACGGATGTCACCACCCTCAAACAGCAGTTATTGGCGCAGTCGCTGCCGCCGGAACAACTGGTGAGCATCGTGGTGCGCAACCTCAACAGCCTGGCGGACGTCCGCGCCATCAGCGGTGAAGAAGAGCGCTACAGCCACGTCGACCTGAACGGTTTCGCCGCCAACCTGGAGGCCGCGCACAAGGTGGTCGAGCTGATGCGTCCGCTGCTGACCAAGTCTGCCGCCGAGCTGCTGCCGACAGTCGACAGCGCCCTCGCCGCCTTCGATGCCGAGCTCCAGGGTTTCAAGCTCGACAAAGGCTACGCCACGTACGACAGCGTTACCGCCGATCAGCGCAAGCAGATCGCCGACAAGGCCAAGGCTCTGGCCGCCGCACTCGATGGAATCGACCCCGCCCTTGGCCTCTCCGGCCTGCAGTGAAGACGACCGCACACATGAGTGATTCAGAACAGTTTTCAGCACAACGCCGCCGTGTCCTCTTGGGCATGGCCGCCACCGGTGCTGCCATCGCCGGCAGCACCCTGACCTGCCCGGCCATGGCGGCGGCAGCCGAGCAAGTCACCACCGCACCGCGCAGCGACAAGACCCAGGACCACCACGATTTCTTCGGCAAGCACCAAAGCGGCATCGTCACCCCGCGCCCGGCCTGCGGCATGCTCGTGGCGTTCGATGTCCTGGCCAGCGACCGCGAAGACCTGGAGCGTCTGTTCCGCACCTTGAACGAGCGCATCGGCTTCCTGATGACCGGCGGCACCGTGCCCCAGGTCGACCCGAAACTGCCGCCCACCGACTCCGGCATCCTCGGCCCGGTGGTCACGCCGGATAACTTGACCATCACTGTATCGGTCGGCGAATCGCTGTTCGATGAGCGTTTCGGCCTGGCTGCCGTCAAACCCAAGCGCCTGAGCCGCATGGTCGGTTTTCCCAACGACGCACTGGAGCCGGCGCAGTGCCATGGCGACCTGAGCCTGCAGTTCAGCTCCAACACCCCGGACACCAATATCCACGCCCTGCGCGACATCGTGAAAAACCTGCCCGACCTGCTGCTGGTGCGCTGGAAACAGGAAGGCAGCGTGCCGCCCCAGGCGCCGAGTAAACCCGGAGAGCCGGCGCAGAGCGCGCGCAACTTCCTCGGTTTCCGCGACGGCTCGGCCAACCCGAACTCCAACGACAACCAGGCCATGGACCAGATTGTATGGGTCCAACCTGGCAGCGACGAACCGGCCTGGGCCGCCAATGGCAGCTATCAGGCGGTGCGGATTATCCGCAACTTCGTCGAACGCTGGGACCGCACGCCCCTGCAAGAGCAAGAAAGCATCATCGGCCGCGTCAAGACCACCGGCGCGCCCATGGATGGCCAGAAAGAATCCCAGGTGCCCGACTACAGCAAGGACCCGCAAGGCAAGCTGACCAAGCTCGATGCCCATATCCGCCTGGCCAACCCGCGCACACCGCAGACCCAGGCCAACCTGATCCTGCGCCGGCCGTTCAACTACTCCAACGGCGTCAATAAAAACGGTCAGCTGGACATGGGGCTGTTGTTCATCTGCTACCAGGCTGACCTGGAGAAAGGCTTTATCAGCGTGCAAACGCGGCTCAACGGCGAGCCCCTGGAGGAATACCTCAAGCCGGTCGGCGGCGGGTACTTCTTCACCTTGCCGGGGGTCACCGGACCTAAGGATTTCATTGGGCGCACGCTGCTCGCTGCCACGCACCCTCAAACCACTGCCAACACCTAAACCACACCAGAGCGGAAAACGTCCCATGAAGAAGTCGACTATCGCGTTGTCGTTGTTAATGACCCTTTCGCCGCTGGCAGCGTTTGCCGCTACCGCACCATTGGACCTGGTAGGCCCGGTGTCGGACTACAAGATCTACGTGACCGAGGAAATCGGCGAGCTGGTCACCCAGACCCAGGCGTTCACCGACGCCATCAACAAAGGCGACCTGGCCACCGCCAAGAAGCTTTACGCCCCGACCCGTGTGCACTATGAATCCATCGAGCCGATCGCCGAGCTGTTCAGCGACCTGGATGCGTCCATTGACTCGCGTGTCGACGACCACGAAAAAGGCGTAACCGCCGAAGACTTCACCGGGTTCCACCGCATCGAGTACGCGCTGTTCTCGCAGAACTCGACCAAGGGCCTGGAAGCGCTGACGGCCAAGCTCAATACTGACGTCAACGACCTGAAAACCCGTGTCGACGGCCTGACCTTCCCGCCGGAGAAAGTCGTCGGCGGGGCGGCGGCGCTACTCGAAGAAGTCGCCGCCACCAAGATCTCCGGTGAAGAAGACCGCTACAGCCACACCGACCTGTATGACTTCCAGGGCAACATCGACGGCGCGAAGAAAATCGTCGACCTGTTCCGTGGCCAGATTGAGAAGCAGGACAAGGCGTTCCTGGCCAAGGTCGACAAGAACTTCGCCGCCGTGGACAAGATCCTGGCCAAGTACAAGACCAAGGACGGTGGCTTCGAGACCTACGACAAGGTCAAGGAAAACGACCGTAAGGCGCTGGTGGGCCCGGTCAACACCCTGGCCGAAGACCTGTCGACCCTGCGCGGCAAGCTCGGCCTGAACTGATCTCACCTCCCGCACCGGGCGCGGCAGGTCTCGGCTCAACGAGCTGGCTGGAAACCGTTCAGTGGCGTGCCGAAAGGCGCGCCGCTGCGCGGGTCAATCGCATACCAGCGGCCGTTGTATTGTGTGGCGTGCGTGTCGACCTCCTGATAACGCCCGGCCGTGCCCACTGTCGGTGTCACCACGGGCGCCGCTGTGTCGCTCGCCTGCCCAGCTGCAATCAGCATATAGGCACGCAACTTCTCCTCGGCTGTCACCAGATGCGGCGCCACCTTGCCCCACTTCAGCGCGCCCCCGGCCATAAGCGCCGGCAGTTTTACCAACCCTTTGGTAGCGGCATTGATCAACTGCGGATAACCGTCCAACGGATTCAACGCTGCGCTGGTAAACAAGCCCGACTGTTTGATGAAATCAAACGCACGGTCGCTGAAGCTCGCGGCAGGCTTGAGCGGTGACAGCGTAGCCGCAGACGGTTTGAGCGTTGCAACAAGCCGAGTCAGGCGACTGGGCACCAAGGCCTTTGCCGAACGGATCAGCGCTCGGGCCTGACCGCCCGCACCAATGGCCACGCCGACGGCATCCAGCGCCAGCGTGGCCAGGCCTGTGCCGATATTGCCTTGCCTGAACTCCTGATACGCCCCCACGAACGGCACGAACCCCAATATAAAGGCATGATCGCGTGCACGTGCTTCACGGCGCTGCTCCAGCGGCAGTGCCTCGCTTGCGCGTTGCAACATGGCCTCGGCGGGCTCGTAAAAGTTGTCCTTGGCGATCCTGTTGACAATACTCGCCGTTTTTCGCGAGCTGTAGGTGTCCGGGACGAACGATTGCAGCGTATGGCTCGGGGGTAATTGCTGCGCAGCAAACGCACTGCCCAGCGCCTCGACGATCACCGCCTGAGACACCGCATTGGGATCAGGATGAGAGCCGTTGCGATAGGCGTCGAAATCAAGGTCCATTTGCGAGCCGCGCACCATCGGTAGATATACCGGAGCGTGGGGTGATGGAAAGCGCTCGCGGCGAATGACGCCGTCAAGTTCAAGCGCTTCGGGCAAATCCGTGCGCTTGATGATCTTGCCGTTGGCGAACACCTCGAAATACACCACCTTGGGTCCATGCTCCACGCGCATCAGGGTGCCTTGGCGCGCCCTGCGGGCGTTTTTGAGTGCGTCAGTTTCCCTGGCCTGGGTCACCCCGGTTTCCGCGCGTAAGGTGAAGAGCTCGACCTTGCCCAGCTCCAGCAACTTGCGATCCTCCAGAGGCAACTCGGCAAACATCAGCTTGAGCTTGGTGGCGTAGGCCTCCTGAAGTTTTTTCTGGTGCTGGAGCACCGTGGTCTTGAGCAATCCCTCCAGTTCGGGCAAGCGTCGAATACGCGTATCAAGCCTGGCCCGCGCCTCCTCGCTCACCTGCGGCACACGGACTGGCTTGTAGGGTGTTTTCGCCGCAGGGGGCGCTGCCGGCATGTCTTCGCTGAGGACCCACTTGCCCGGCGTCAGGTCGCCGGTCATGTAGGTTTCCACCAACGAACGGCTGCGCGGCTCGGTGATCGGCAGGTTGCGACGATCGTCGGCGCTGGCCAGGTACACGGTCATGCTTTCGAGCTCGGCCGGCGTCGTACCACGGAACACGCGCAGCAGTTCCTTGACGGCAAGTGCCTTGCGCGTCGGCAGCTCGGCGCTTGCGCTGGTGAAGGCGCTCGCGGCGTCTTCGCGCTGTTTGAAGAATGCCCGAGCGGCCCCCTGGATATCCTGCTGAGAATACTCACCGTCGGTGCGCTGCCCGATGCTGCCGTTCAACACCCCCCAATCAGCGATGATTTTCAGGGCATTGAGTTGCATCAACTTCGCTTGCCCGTCACTGGTAGGTACCAGGGTGGTCAAGGCGGTGACCTGCTGTTCATTCATCATCCGGGACGTACCCGGCGCGTTGTGATCGGCCAGTGCGCAACCCAGGCGCAGTTCCATCCAGGCCGGAGTGCCGATGTGCACCGACGCCGGCACGTCGCGCACCAGCATTTCCGGCGCCGCCTGTGCCAGGCACAGGTGCGCAGCCAGCACCGCCAGCTTGGGGTCCAGGCCTTTATTGTCCTGGAGGTGGCGCTCGATATCCCGGCGTACCTGGTCAAACGTGCGGCCCATGTTCGCTGGCTGATAGATCGAGTAGCCCGCGATTTCGCCGGGTTTGCCGGGCATCGCCGGGTCAACCTGCAGCTTGATCGCGGCGATCACCAACTGTTGGCGTAGCGTCTTGGGCAGCGTTGCAGCAGCGCCTTGCCCCTCCTGCCAGCGCAGCGCAGCAGCCATTTGCTCGCCGAATGCCAAGGCGTCGGGGCTGTCGAGCAGCCTGTCCAGATGGGCCTGCGGATCGGCCCGCAGCGCCTGCTGGGTAACACCCGACAACGCACTGAACCCGCGGGGCTGGGCGCCGCCCAGGCGAATCTCGGCCATCGCGCGGACATGCCGTTGATCTTCCTGGGTCAGGGTGCCGGGCTGCCAGTCCTGCGTCATCAGTGCGCCGTAGTCCCCCAGCGGAGCCGGCGGCGGCAGAGTGGTGCGCAGCCAGGCAATCACATTACGCGTTTGCGCCACGCTGCCCGGCGAGTCCAGGCCCTTGAAATCCAGGAGCTGGCGGATGTCGTGGCGTGGCGTCGAGTACAAAGCGTTGCCCAGCGGCACGCTGAGCGCCACCAACGCCTGGAGTTCATCACCCAGTTCAGCCACTGCTTCCACGTAGCGGGTCAGATCCACCCAACCACCCACCGGGCTCAGGCGCTCAAACCGGCCTTCAGACACCCGAAACGGCGCGTCAGGCCACGCGAACCCTTCGCGCTCCAGCAGGCTGAGCATTTCAGGACGCGCGACAAAACGCTGCAAATGCGCCACCGCCGCCTGGCTATGTCGGAGTAACGGTGATGCCGGCGAAGTATCAGCCGTGTGGGTCGACCAGTCCGTACGCGCAATGTCCGGCAGTTTTTCAAGTTCGGCTTCAAGGCGATCGGCCAGAGCGTCGCGCTCCTCCAGTTCGCTGATCACCTGCCACGCCTGCTCAAGATTATCGACGTTGATCTGGCCGACACTTTCGCGCGGCAACCACAATCCGTCGTCCCGACCGATATAGGGCAACCCCTGGTCCGCAGGGTCCAGCTGTTCGAGGATCGGCCTTAAGGTCCGCGACACCTCGTTCCAGCCGGAGTTGTCGGTCAGGCTGAACCTGACCGCGGCACGCACGCCATTGTGGCTGGCGTAGCCCTCGATATGGTCGCGATGAAAGGTCAGGGTCGCAGTTTCAAGGCGCTGGTCGGCAATCCACTGTTGCACCGCTGGCCGGTTCAGTAACTGCTGGTACAGGCGCAGTGCAGGGCCGGGGCGACTGTCCGGGGGCACCTCAACCATGGTGCTGCCCATGCCTTGTGCGGCAGCGATACGCTCAGCCAACTGGGCGTCGGCGGCGGGCGTGCGGCCAGGATCCTGGTGGGGCAGTCGTGTCCATGGATCGCCCGCTGCGACAGGCGCATCGTCAATGGCACGCCGCGTACGCTGGGAGGCTGGTTGGGTCCATGCGGGCTCAGGGGCGGCCGGCAGTGCGGTGGGGGGCAGGACAACTGCAGGAATAGGGGAGCGGTTGCTCGACAGGTGCATCAACATAATCATTGCCCTCTCGGAAGGGTCCATAAAAAAATGGGTCCGCCCATCCGTGGACTGTGAGAGGCAATGTACGGCCGCTTATCCGAGGCTGATGTAAGCCTTATCCGACGCCCTTTACCGTTGCGTTGCCGATGATTTCATCCGGCGGCTTAAAGGATTCGATACAACAATCGCTCGATCCGCACCCGGCTGACCCGGCGGAGAAACTTGCCCACCGCTTCGGGGTAATCCACCAGGGTTTGCAGATCCTGGTAACGCTCGATCCGCGTGGTGTGCTGGAAAATCTGCGCAAGCTCCGTACGTCGTGGCGCCAGCCACTGGCCTTGTGGATCATCGACGAGCAAGGCGTTTTCCAGGTCGAGGCGGAACGCCCGAGGGTTGAGGTTGTTGCCGGTGAGCAACGTATAGCGCTGGTCGATCCACATGCCCTTGAGGTGGTAGGTGTTGTCGCCGTCGCGCCACAGGTGCAGGTTCAACTGGCCGCTGTCGATCATCGACTGATGACGCTTGGCAAAGCGGCGCAGGCTGATTTCGTAGAGGTAAGGCAGTGCGGCGATAACCTTGAACGGCTCGCTGGGCGGGATGTAGAAGTCGTTGGCGGTTTTGTCGCCGACGATGATGTCGATCTTGACCCCGCGCGCCAGGGCGCGGTTGATTTCCCGGGTCACCGGCAACGGCAGGTTGAAATACGGCGTGCAGATGGTCAGTTGCTGCTGGGCACTGGCGATGAGTTCCAGGATCACCCGGCTCAACGGGTTGTTCTTGCCCACCCCGAGCAACGGGCTGACCGACAGGTGACCGTTGGGCAACTGCCCTGCCGTGGTGTCGTAGGCCGCGTGCTTCAGGCGACTGCGCAGGTCGCCGATATCGTTGCGCAGGCTGCGGGTGGTGGGCGGGTTCGGCAGGTCGAGGCGGTGCACCGCCTTGGAGGCCACCAGGCCGTGTTCGACCAGGTGCTGCATCGAATCGGCCAGGGGCTGGCTGTGGATCAGGTGGTAACGGTCGAAGCGGTATTTATCGAACTTGTGCAGGTACACGTTGTTCAGGCTGGCACCGCTGTACAACACGCTGTCGTCAATCACAAAGCCCTTCAGGTGCAGCACGCCGAACAGCTCACGGGTTTGCACCGGCACGCCGTACACCGGCACTTCACTGGCATGGCTTTGCGTCATGGCCTGGTACCAGGCGCTGTTGCCCGGCTGCTTGCCGGCACCGATCAAGCCGCGCTGGGCCCGCAGCCAGTCGACCACCACCACGATGTCCAGCTCCGGCCGCGCGGCCTTGGCGGCGTGCAGGGCGTCATAGATCTCCTGCCCCGCTTCGTCCTGCTGCAGGTACAGCGCAACGATGTAGATGCGCCGGGTGGCCTGGGGGATTTTTTCCAGCAGGCAGCGACGATACGCATCAGCACCGGACAGCACCTCAATGGCGTCAGGAGTGAGGGGGAAACCGCGCAGTTTGGGCAACAGGGAGCGTTTGAAGAACGACGGCATAGGGCTCGCAATGGGTCGAATCCGAAGAGGCCCCGAGCTTACACCATGGGGGTGCTCAGGTCTTGCTGTCGCCAAGCAGAAAATTTTGTTGACCAAGAAGAACGATCGTTCTACTTTCATGAGCATGAACGACAAAACCTGCAGCGACACCCGCGACATTATCCTCGACGTCACCGAGAAGTTGATCTATCGCCATGGCATCGCCGCCACGGGCATGGACTTCCTGGTGAAAACCGCCGGTGTCTCGCGAAAAAGCATTTACCGTTACTTCGCCAATAAAGACGAGTTAGTCATCGCAGCCCTGCAACGCCGCGACGAGCGCTGGATGCATTGGCTGCGCAGCGAAGTTGAACATGTGAATGGCAGCGGCGAACGCTTGCTCGCCCTGTTCGATGCGCTCAAGGCCTGGTTCGGTTCGGCGGATTTTCGCGGCTGCGCGTTTATCAACACCAGCGGTGAAACCGGCGACCCGCACAACCCGGTACGCCTGCTGGCCAAGGCGCATAAACAGAAACTCTTCGAGTATCTGCTCGAACTGTGCCAAGCCCACGGCACCCCCGACCCCGAACGGCAGGCCGCGCAACTGCTGATCCTGATCGATGGCGCCATTACCGTTGCCCTGCTCATGGGCGATTCAACGGCCGCCGATAACGCGCAACGCATGGCGCAAACGTTATTGGGGCTTCACGCAACTTCGTCTTAACAGGAGCCAGACCATGTCATCTACCGCAGAAACACGTCCCCCGTTGCCGCCGTTTACCCGTGAATCAGCGCTTGAAAAGGTGCGCCTGGCCGAAGACGGCTGGAATTCGCGCGACCCACAACGGGTATCCCTGGCCTACACCCTGGACACGCAGTGGCGCAACCGCGCCGAATTCGTCCATAACCGCGAAGAGGCCAAGGGTTTTCTCACCCGCAAATGGGCCAAGGAACTGGATTACCGACTGATCAAAGAGTTGTGGGCCTTCACCGACAACCGCATCGCCGTGCGTTATGCCTATGAATGGCACGATGACGCCGGCAACTGGTTCCGTTCTTACGGCAATGAAAACTGGGAGTTCGACGAGAACGGCCTGATGGCCAATCGTTTTGCCTGCATCAACGACCTGCCCATCAAGGAAAGCGAGCGCAAGTTCCACTGGCCGCTGGGTCGACGCCCGGATGAGCATCCGGGACTGTCGGAGCTGGGGCTGTAGCTTGAAGCCGCAAGCCTGAAGCTTCAGGCTTGCGGCTTATCGCTTAATCCTGATTAAGCCCGACCCGGTACAACACGCCATCATCCTCATCCGTCAGCACATACAAAAAGCCATCCGGCCCCTGCCGCACATCGCGAATCCGCGCCTTCAGCCCACCCAGCAAACGCTCTTCATGGACCACCTTGTCACCCTCGAACTGCAAACGGATCAGTTCCTGGCTGGCCAGCGCGCCGATGAACACGTTGTGCTGCCATGCCTTGATACGGTCGCCGTCATAAAACGCCATGCCACTGATGCCCGGTGACTGTTCCCACACATGATGCGGCGCCACGGTGCCCTCCGCCGTCTTGCCCTTGGCCTCCGGAATTGGCGTGAGGGAATAGTTGATGCCGTGGGTCGCCAGTGGCCAACCGTAGTTTTTGCCACGCTCGATGATATTGATCTCATCCCCACCACGCGGCCCGTGCTCGTTTTCCCAGATCGTGCCGCTCCACGGGTTCAGCGCCAGGCCCTGCGGGTTGCGCTGGCCGTAGGACCAGATCTCGGGGCGCACGCCCTGCTGGCCGACAAAGGGGTTGTCATCGGGCACACGGCCATCCGGGTAAATGCGCACGACCTTGCCTTGCAGTTTGTCCAGGTCCTGGGCCGTCGGCCGGTCGTTGTTTTCTCCCAAGGTCACGAACAGGTAGCCATCGCGGTCGAAGGCCAGGCGCGAGCCGAAGTGATTGCCTGTGGACAGTTTCGGCTCCTGGCGCAGGATCACCTTGAAGTCGATCAGGCCGCTGAGGTCCGCCGCCAAGCGTCCACGACCGACCGCCGTACCGGCCGTGCCACCTTTGCCGCCACCTTCGGCGTATGACAGGTAGACCATGCGGTCCTGCTTGAAGTCAGGCGACAGCACCACATCCAGCAAACCGCCCTGCCCCTTGGCCCAGACCTCTGGCACGCCGCTCAACGGCGCCGAGAGCTTGCCATCCGGGCTGACCACACGCAGGCGGCCCGGGCGTTCGGTGACCAGGAAGCCTTGCTGGTCCGGCAGAAACGCCAGCGCCCACGGGTGGTCGAGGCCTTTGGCGATCGGGGTGACGCTGATGCTGCCTTGCTCACTGGGGAACTGCTGGGCATCGGCGGCGTAAACGGTCGTCAGGGTCGTTGCGCACAGAACGGCTAACAGGGTTTTGCGTAGAAACATAAGACAAGTCCTTACCGGCGATTGCCGTTGGCATCATAAGTGGGGGCTTTGGTGTCGGTAGCCGGGCGGCTGGGCGCGGCCTCGCGCTGGGGATAGCGGTTGCCGATGCCACCGTTTTCCAGGGTCGGCGTGCGGGTGGCAGGCGCGGTCTGGATACCGCGAATCGCCGGCGCATTGGGCTGGGTGCCCTGCATGCTGTTGGGGTTGGCCCGGTGGATGGGGCCGTTGTTGGCGTTATTGTTGCCAGGCAGGTTCTGCGCCTGGGCGGTGGCTGCAAGTGCCAGACCCAATGCCAGGACTGCGAGGTGACGCACACGGGTGATCATGACAAAGCCTCTCTGGGGCGAGGAGTACCTGCTTTCGATAACACGCTACGCCCGGGGTTCGGGTTTGGTAACTAAATACTTTCTGAACAGGTGTAACACGATCTGTCCGCGCATCTGTCCAGGGAAACTTTTCACGCACCTGTCGAGTCAGCCGAACACAGCCACTTGCTTAGAGGAATCGCACTTATGCCACGGGCAATATGGAAAGGCGCTATCAGTTTCGGCCTGGTGCATATCCCCGTCTCGCTGGTCTCGGCCACGTCCGCCCAGGGTGTGGATTTCGACTGGCTCGACAAGCGCAGCATGGACCCGGTGGGTTACAAGCGCATCAACAAGACCACCGGCAAGGAGGTCACCAAGGAGAATATCGTCAAGGGCGTGGCATTTGAGAAAGGCCGCTACGTGGTGCTCAGCGAAGAGGAAATTCGCTCAGCCCACCCTAAATCGACCCAGACCATCGAGATCATCGCCTTTGTCGCCAGCGACCAGATCCCCCTGCAGAACATCGACACGCCCTACTTCCTGGCCCCGGACAAACGCGGTGGCAAGGTCTACGCGCTGCTGCGCGAAACCTTGAAGAAAACCCGCAAGGTCGCCCTGGCCAATGTGGTGTTGCACACCAAGCAGCATCTGGCAGCGCTGATGCCCCTGGAGTCGGCGCTGGTGCTGGTGATGCTGCGCTGGCCCGCCGAGGTGCGCAGCCTGGATGAACTGGAACTGCCCAGCGACGTGACCAAACCCAGCCTGGCCAAGGGCGAGCTGGACATGGCCAAGCGCCTGGTGGAAGACATGAGCGCCGACTGGCAGCCTGAGGACTATCGCGACAGTTTCCAGGAAAAAATCATGGCGCTGGTGGCGAAGAAGGCCAAGGCCGGCAAGATCGAAGACGTCGAATCCCAGGAAGGCAGCGAAGAGCGCAAGTCAGCCGATGTGATCGACTTGACCGAGCTGCTCAAGCGCAGCCTGGCGGGCAAGCCGACGAGCAAAAAACCGGCCGCGAAAAAAGCGCGCAAACACGCCTCTTGAGCCTGCGATGTGCCGGAGAGCCCCATGGCAAAGCCCCTGAGCGAATATCAGCGCAAACGCGATTTCCACATCACCAGCGAACCGGCAGGCAGTTCGCCCAACCGTAAATCCAAGGCGTCGGCGCTGAGCTTCGTGATCCAGAAGCACGATGCGCGCAACCTGCACTATGACTTTCGCCTGGAGCTCGACGGCGTGTTGCTCAGTTGGGCAGTGCCCAAGGGGCCGAGCCTGGATCCCAGCCAGAAACGCCTGGCGGTGCATGTGGAGGACCACCCGCTGGGCTATGGCAGTTTCGAAGGCAACATTCCAGCGGGCCAATACGGTGCCGGGGATGTCATCGTGTGGGACCGTGGCGTGTGGCAACCCCATGACGACCCGCACAAGGCCTACGCCGCCGGCAAACTCAAGTTCACCCTGATCGGCGAGAAACTGACCGGCGCCTGGGCGCTGGTGCGTACGCGTCTCAAGGGCAGTGGCGACAAGGAGCAGTGGCTGCTGATCAAGGAACACGACCAACAGGCCCGTCCGGCGGACGACTACAACATTGTGGAGGCGCAGCCAAATAGCGTGCTCAGTGACGCATCGGTCGGCAAACCCAAGGCCAAGCCGCGCGCCAAACCGGCGAAACACGCCACCGCCCTCCCCGAGCAATTCGCGCCGCAATTGGCAACCCTGGTAGACCGTGCGCCCGAGGGCGATTGGCAGTATGAAATCAAGTTCGACGGTTACCGCATGCTCGCACGTATACACGACGGCGAGGTTCGCCTGTGTACGCGTAACGGCCACGACTGGACCGAACGCCTGCCACGCCAGGCCAAGGCCCTGCGCGCGCTCAAACTCAAGGACAGCTGGCTGGATGGCGAGGTGGTCAGCCTCAATGGCGACGGCCTGCCGGACTTTCAGGCGCTGCAAAATGCCTTTGATATCGGCCGCAGCCTGGACATTGTCTACTACCTGTTTGACGCGCCGTTTCTAGACGGCAGCGATCAGCGCCAGGTGCCGCTGGAGGCGCGTCGCGCCGCACTCAAAGAGGCCTTGTCTGGCAGCCGCAGCAAACTGCTGCGGTTCTCCGAAGCGTTTGCCGCGAACCAGCGCGACATTTTCGAAAGCGCGTGCGACCTGGGCTTGGAAGGCGTGATCGGCAAGCGCAAGGGCAGCCCCTACGTCTCCAGTCGCAATACCGATTGGATCAAGCTCAAATGCCGCCTGCGCCAGGAATTCGTGATCGTCGGCTACACCCGGCCCCAGGGTTCGCGCAGCGGATTTGGCGCGCTGCTGCTGGCGGTCAATGACGATTCCGGGCTGGTCTACGCCGGGCGGGTGGGCACTGGATTCGACCAGGCCTCATTGAAAAACATTTACGCCCAACTCACCCCGCTGGAGCGCAAGGCATCGCCCCTGGAAAAGCCCCTCACCAGTACCCAGGCCCGTGGTGTGCATTGGGTAGAGCCGCGCCTGGTCGGCGAAGTGCAGTTTGCCGAGTGGACCCGTGAAGGCGTGGTGCGCCAGGCGGCCTTCATTGGGTTGCGAACCGACAAGCCCGCCGCGCAGATCATCCATGAACAGCCGCGCACGGCAAAATCCCTCAATGCCGTGAAAGCCCGCAAGCCCAGCGCAGGCGTGAACATCACTCACCCCGAGCGCGTCATCGACCCGCAAAGCGGCACGCAAAAACAGCAATTGGCGCAGTTCTACGAGGGTATCAGCGAGTGGATCCTGCCCTTCCTGCACCATCGCCCGGTGTCCCTGCTCAGGGCGCCGGAAGGCATCGAGGGTGAACAGTTCTTCCAGAAGCACGCTGAGCGCCTGGCGATTCCCAATATCAAGCAACTGGACCCGGCACTGGATCCAGGCCATGCGCGCCTGATGGAAATCGACAGTACGAAGGCGCTGATTGGGGCCGTGCAAATGGGCACCCTCGAACTGCATACCTGGGGCGCCACCTCGGATAAGATCGAAACCCCGGACCTGTTTGTGCTGGACCTTGACCCGGACCCGGCGCTGCCGTGGAAAACCATGCTGGAGGCCGCGCAGCTCACGCTGTCGGTACTCGACGAGCTGGGGCTCGACGCGTTCGTCAAGACCAGCGGCGGCAAAGGCCTGCACCTGGTCATACCGTTGGCGCGTCGGGATGGCTGGGACACGGTGAAAGCCTTTGCCAAAGCCATCGCCCAATTCATGACCGAGCAACTGCCGGAGCGCTTTACCGCGACCTCCGGGCCGAAAAACCGCGTCGGCAAGATCTTTATCGATTACCTGCGCAATGCGCGAGGCGCAAGCACGGTGACGGCCTATTCGGTCCGCGCACGCCCAGGGCTGCCTGTATCGGTACCGGTCAGCCGCGAGGAATTGACCGGCTTGCGCGGTGCCCAGCAATGGACGGTGGCCAACCTGCACCAACGCTTGCAGGGGCTGAAGGTTGATCCGTGGGCCGGGTATGCCAATCGGCAAAAACTCAGCGAGAAGATGTGGGACAAGTTGGGCGCCACCCCACCGGAGTGACGCGCGCCCAGGTCGATCTCAAATCAGCACAAAGATGAGTGCCAATACGGCGAAGATCGCCCATTTTTCCAGGTAATAACGCGTGCGGTTGCGTTTTTTCAACGCTTTGCCGCGCAAGCGAATCTTGTACAGCCGGGTAAATGCACGGTTGAGTGCACCGGTCTTGTCACCGGCGTCATTGGGCGAACCTGCGGCAGCCATGACATGACGGCTGAACCACCGGTTGAACGCGGCAGCCCAGCGATACTTCATCGGCCGCTCGATATCGCAGAACAGGATGATGCGGTTCTGCTGTGTGGTGTTTTCGGCGTAGTGGATGTAGGTCTCATCGAACATCACCGGCTCACCGTCACGCCAGTAGTAGTGCTCGCCGTCCACATTGATATAACAACCGGGATCATTCGGCGTATCCAGGCCCAGGTGATAACGGTAGGAGCCGGCATAGGGATCGCGGTGGCGCACCAGCTTGGACCCCGGTGGCAACTCGGCGAACATGGCCGCCTTGATCGAGCCAATGCTCTGCAGCAGTTCAGTGGTGCGCGGGCACAGCTTCATCGCCGAAGGGTGGCTTTCGCCGTACCATTTCAGGTAAAAGCGCTTCCAGCCAGATTTGAAGAACGAGTTGAAGCCCACATCGTTGTACTGGTCGGAACGCTTGATTTCGCCCGCCCGCATCAGGTTCAGGCCCTCTTCGCGAATATCCTTCCAATGCGTCTGCAGCGGGCTCAGGTCGGGGAAATCACTGAGCGACAGGTAAGGTCTGCCGGGGAGCCTGGAGCACAGGTACAGCAAACAGTTGATCGGGGCCAGGAAGGTCGAATGATCACTGAGCTGACGGCCCAGTGTGTGTCGCACCCGACCACGCAGGTGTACATACGCAATAGAGGCCACATAGAGAACAACAATGATCAGTTTCAAGGAATTTCGTCACACGTCAGAAGATAACAGACTGCACCTGCGTGCCCACGACGGCCGAGGATGGATAGCAGTACCTGAAATCACAATTCACACGTTTGCCACCAGCGGCTGAATACAACCCGGCTCGTGGCCATTGGCAGTTATTTAGCCATAGTTTGTAACCAAAAGTTAATCAACAATTGTGAAAAGCTGTCCACAGAATGTACTCATCGAACGCCTCAATGCGCAGCGTTCACCTCCATGGAAAAAGGAAATTACATGTCATCTATTTCAGATCCCGACTTTCAGGCGCTCCAAGGTGCCTGGGAGCAAACCTCGCTGGAAGACAGTGGCGTACTCAACCCCGTGGATGCGCACAGCGCGCCGGGGGCGATCACCACGATTGCCGGCGACCGCTTCGAGGTAAAGACCGTCAGTGGTGAGGTATTGCTGGAGGGCCGGTTTTTCCTCGACAGCACGACCGCACCCAAAAGCATTACCTGGGTGGACAGCATAGGGGATGACGCTGGCAAGCATTTGCCCGCCAGCTATCGCCTCGAAGGGGATACGTTTGTGTTCATTGCTGCGGATGAGGGTATGCCCAGGCCGCTCTCATTCAAGACGCATGCAGGCCAGACCATGCGCAGTTTCATACGGCGCGCCTGAGGCGTACGAAACTGCGACAGCCTTTTCACAAAGGCTTCACTTCCTGCGCTATAGGTTGAAGCCTACCTACTCCAGTGAATCCCTTGGCCCGCCTCCTCCGCGGGCATTTTTTTGCCTGGGAAATCCCGTTCAGGGGCGATGCTTGGTGGCGGTCAGGGTAAAGCACAAGGGCAACTGGGCAGGCTGGTGCTCGTACTGGTCGTACAGTTCCTCACGGTTGGAGTGGGAATACTCCTGCAAGTGGGCGATCTGCAAGTCGGCACCAATCGCCGCGCTCACCACATCCCCCAGGGTGTGCATATACCAATAGGAGGTGGGTCCGGCCACGTCGCCCTGGCCTTCGTAGACAATCGACTCCTGCAGTACAAAAGGCTCGCGCTGGAAATACGAACTGGCAGGCAGCAACGGGTTTGGCGCCTTAGGATCGAACACCTCCAGGAACGGATGGGTTTCATACATCACCAGCGTGCCGCCGGGCTTCAAGGTGCTGGCGACATGACGCATGAACAGCGCCACATCCGGCATCCAACCGAGTACACCGATGGTCACCAAGGCCAGATCGAAGCGCCCGTGCAAGCGTGGCGGCAACGCATGGATGTCACTTTCGATAAATTCCGGGTCATGGGGCGACATAGCGGCAAGCTCGCGCGCCTGCAGGAGAAACGCCGAGGATTGGTCCACCCCGACCACCGAACGGGCGCCCAGGGCGAACAGCGACAGGCTTTCGCGACCGTTGTTGCAGCACAGTTGCACCACATCCTTACCGTCGACACCGACGTCCTGCAACAAGCCGGTGATGGTGGGGTCCAGGCACGAAAAACCAGGGTCGCGGACGCCGCTGAGCAGTGCGCTCCAGGTCTCGGTGGTTTTGTGCAGGTCGGCGGATTGGTCCCAGGCGTCCTTGTTGCAGGCAATCGCCTGTTGAGCTGAGGGCATGTCCATTGCGTCTCCAGATAATTGTTACAGCGAGACTCAGAAAGTAAGCCAAGTGCACGCGGATTAAAACCCCGGGGAGCGCGCGAAACTTAACGCCAGCCGTACAGGTCATTAGCTCATCGTGCGTTCAGCCGTTGAACGCCCACTCCCTGAAGACTGTGCCATGGCCAACACCGCCGACCTGCGTAATACCCTGTCCCTGGATGGCCTGAATTTTTTCCTGGCGGATGTACGCGACGGCCTTGGCCCTTACCTGGCCATCTACCTGCTGGCGGTGCACAAGTGGGACCCGGCCAGTATCGGCGTGGTCATGACGCTGGCAGGTATCGCCGCACTTATCACCCAGGGCCCGGCGGGTGCATTGATCGACCGTACGCGCAGCAAACGCGCGGTGGTTGCGATTGCCGCCCTATTGGTGACCGGCAGTTGCCTGCTGTTGCCTTTTGTCAGCTCCTTCAGCCTCGTCGCCTTGACCCAGGCGGCCAGTGCCGTCGCCGCTTCGGTGTTCGCGCCAGCGATCTCCGCGATTTCCCTGGGCATCACCGGGCCACGCGCCTTTACTCGCCGCACCGGGCGCAATGAGACCTTCAACCATGCCGGCAACGCGGTGGCTGCGTTGCTGGCCGGTGGCCTGGCGTATCTGTTTGGGCCGGTGGTGGTGTTCTACCTGATGGCTTTTATGGCGGTGGCCAGTGTCGTCGCGGTCAGTTGCGTCTCGGCCAAGGCTATCGACCATGAGGTCGCCCGCGGCTTCGACCCCGCCCACTCAGTCGATCACGAGCAGCCGTCCGGGCTGAAAGTCCTGCTGGCCAACCGCCCGCTGTTGCTGTTCGCAATCTGCTGCGCCCTGTTCCATTTGGCCAATGCCGCCATGCTGCCGCTGGTCAGCCAGAAGCTCTCGCAGATCAACCTGCAGATGGCCACGCCGCTGACCTCGGCCTGCATTGTCGCAGCGCAATTGGTGATGGTGCCGATGGCCTGGCTGGTGGGCAGCAAGGCCGACGTGTGGGGACGCAAACCGCTGCTGCTGGCCGGCTTCATGATTTTACCCCTGCGTGGCGTGCTCTATACCTTATCCAGCGATCCCTATTGGCTGGTGGCCGTGCAAATGCTCGACGGTATCGGCGCGGGGATCTTCGGTGCGTTGTTCCCGGTGATCGTCAAGGACCTGACCCAGGGCACCGGGCGCTTCAATGTCAGCTTGGGGGCGATCTCAACCGTGTTTGGCCTGGGCGCAGCATTGAGCAGCAGCCTGGCCGGTTTCGTGGTGCAACAGGCGGGCTACAACGCGGCATTCCTCACCCTGGCCGGTGTGGCTGGCGTTGCGTTGGCACTGTTATGGCTGGCAATGCCAGAGACCCTGGCGAAACCCGTCTTCGCGCCCCACGCCTCTGCTGCCTGATATGAACGACGCCAAGAACTGTGCAGACGAAATCCGAGCGGGCGCCAAATTTCGGCCCAAAAAAAGTCTCACCCACTTTCGGTGAGCTGACCCAGCGTTTGATTGCTGGGCCAGAAGCGCAAGTTATAGCAGTACAGTGGACAGCATTCCCAAGGCTCCCAAGACGAACCCGATAAGGGCGCCTCGTCCTGGTGCTTCATGAAACAGCGACCAGACCACCAAGGGCTCAAGCAGCAACAAAGAGGTGACGGAGACCACGGTGACGATCCAGATATCACCGACAGCAACGTACCCCAGCCAATACGCACCCAACAGACAAAGCCCTGCAAAACACATCAGCACAACAGGAAGGACGAACCCTTCCCATGAACCATTTCCTGTCTGGGCAAGCTTGGCGGTGACCACCTCACTGTAGATTGCACAAAACTCGCCGAGCACCATCAACCCTAGAGCAGAAACTCCGAGTAGTTCTTTGGACATATCAAAAACTCCTTCGTATTCAGCGCAATATTTTTCAGCTCCCAGCCAGCGATGCCGCAGCCCAGGAGTTCGTTGCAGTGATACGAAGCAGCCTTGAACAGGCCTGAATTACCGAAGTGCTTTTCCATGCTCATATCCTTCATAGGGGGTGAGTCTTGGCGTCCACATTGGGGACGCGTGGCGATCATACGTTCCGCTATCCGTTCTGAACAACCCGCCACCTTGGGGTGACCAAGCGCCACATGAGATTGAAGGCGCTCAACATCCGTCGTCGGCCGCCATACAACTGTCGCCTGACATATGCGACAATGCGCGCCAAATTCCAACACACATCCCCCATTTTTTGCTCAGCGACCGGGTTTCGCGCCTTGATGTCGCTGTTGATGCATGCCTGAAGGCTCCTGCCGCCACGCTCGCAACCCATTGATAGGTAAAGTAATTGATCTCCACAGCTAACATCACCATGCAGTTCGGCGCCAAGCCGCTCTTTGAGAACGTCTCGGTCAAGTTCGGCGCCGGCAACCGGTATGGTCTGATCGGTGCCAACGGTTGCGGCAAGTCGACCTTCATGAAAATCCTCGGCGGCGACCTCGATCCGTCCGGTGGCCAGGTCATGCTGGAGCCGAATGTGCGCCTGGGTAAGCTGCGCCAGGACCAGTTCGCCTACGAAGAATTCACCGTGCTCGACACCGTGATCATGGGTCACGAGGAGCTGTGGAAGGTCAAGGCCGAGCGCGACCGTATCTACTCGCTGCCGGAAATGAGCGAAGACGACGGCATGGCCGTGGCCGAGCTGGAAACCGAGTTCGCCGAAATGGACGGCTACACCGCCGAATCCCGCGCCGGTGAACTGCTGCTGGGCCTGGGTATTCCCCTGGAGCAGCATTTCGGCCCGATGAGCGAAGTGTCTCCGGGTTGGAAATTGCGTGTACTGCTGGCTCAGGCGCTGTTCTCCGATCCTGAAGTGCTGTTGCTCGACGAACCGACCAACCACCTGGACATCAACACCATCCGCTGGCTGGAAAACATCCTGACCCAGCGCTCCAGCCTGATGATCATCATCTCTCACGACCGTCACTTCCTGAACAGCGTGTGCACCCACATGGCTGACCTGGACTACGGCGAGCTGCGCCTGTTCCCGGGCAACTACGACGAGTACATGACCGTGGCGACCCAGTCCCGCGAGCAACTGCTGTCGGACAACGCCAAGAAGAAAGCGCAGATCTCCGAGCTGCAATCCTTCGTCAGCCGCTTCTCGGCAAACGCCTCGAAAGCCAAGCAGGCAACGTCCCGTGCCAAGGCGATCGACAAGATCCAGCTGGCCGAGGTCAAGCCTTCGAGCCGTGTGAGCCCGTTCATCCGTTTCGAACAAACCAAAAAGCTGCACCGCCAGGCGGTCATCGTCGAGCGCATGGCGAAAGGTTTCGACGGCAAGCCGCTGTTCAAGGACTTCAGCTTCCAGGTTGAAGCCGGCGAGCGCGTGGCGATCATCGGCCCGAACGGTATCGGCAAGACCACCCTGCTGCGTACCCTGGTCAACGAACTGACCCCGGATGCCGGCAGCATCAAGTGGACCGACGCCGCAGAACTGGGCTACTACGCCCAGGACCACGCCAGCGACTTCGAAACCGACATGAGCCTGTTCGACTGGATGGGCCAGTGGACCCAAGGCGAACAAGTGATCCGTGGCACCCTGGGCCGCATGCTGTTCTCCAACGACGAAATCCTCAAGTCGGTCAAGGTGATCTCCGGTGGTGAGCAAGGCCGCATGCTGTTCGGCAAGCTGATCCTGCAAAAGCCGAACGTGCTGATCATGGACGAACCGACCAACCACTTGGACATGGAATCCATCGAGGCGCTGAACCTGGCGCTGGAGAACTACCCGGGCACGCTGATCTTCGTCAGCCATGACCGTGAGTTCGTATCGTCCCTGGCGACGCGCATCATCGAGTTGAGCGCCAATGGCGTGATCGACTTCAGCGGCACCTACGACGATTACCTGCGCAGCCAAGGCGTAGTGTTCTAACAGCAGCGACCTGAAACCCTGGAACATGCTCGTTGTGGCGAGCGGGCTTGTTGTGGCGAGCGGGCTTGCCCCGCGTTGGGCTGCGCAGCGGCCCTGAAAACGAACACCGCGTTTTGCCTGGCAGAATGCGGTGTTTTTTATTGGGGCTGCTGCGCAGCCCAACGCGGGGCAAGCCCGCTCGCCACAGTAAGCGTGCTCATCACACCAAGCCCACTCCCACCGGCAAGCCTCTTCATCAGTCAAAGTAGTTAGGCTGCTTCCTTTTCCCCCAAGCCCTTGCCATGATGCATTCACCGCCCGCCCGCGAACGAGTGCCCATGTCCGACGCAGCCCCCTCCTCCTTGTCGATCACCCTGCAGATCGTCTCCATCGTCTTCTACACCTTCATTGCCTTTATCTGCATCGGCCTGCCGATTGCGGTAATCCCAGGCTATGTACATGAGCAACTGGGCTTCAGCGCGGTGGTGGCCGGGATCACCATCGGTTCGCAGTACCTGGCGACCCTGCTCAGCCGTCCCATGGCCGGGCGCATGTCCGACAACGTCGGCACCAAGCGCGCAATTGTGCTGGGGCTGGCGGGCATCCTGATCAGCGGTGTGTTGACGTTCTTCGCCACCTTGTTAGAGAGCATGCCCAGCCTGAGCCTGGGGATTCTGATCGTCGGCCGGCTGTTGCTGGGTGTGGCCCAGGGCCTGATCGGCGTGGGCACCATCAGTTGGTGCATGGGCCAGGTCGGTGCCGAACATACGGCACGCTCGATTTCCTGGAATGGCATCGCCTCCTACGGTGCCATCGCCATTGGCGCGCCGCTGGGGGTGGTGATGGTCGCCGAATATGGCTACACCAGCCTGGGTATCGCGCTATCGGTATTGGCGGCGCTGGGCCTGGTGCTGATCCGCAATAAACCCTCGGTGCCGGTAGTGCGCGGCGAGCGGCTGCCGTTCTGGGCGGTGTTCGGGCGTATCGCGCCCTTCGGCGCCAGCCTGTGCCTGGCCTCCATTGGCTACGGCACCCTGACCACCTTTATCACCCTGTATTACCTGAGTCGCGGCTGGGTCGGCGCGGCTTACTGCCTCACGGTGTTTGGCGTGTGCTTTATCCTGGCGCGACTGGTGTTTATCTCGGCAATCAGCCGTTTTGGCGGCTTCACGGCGGCGATTGCCTGCATGATCATCGAGACCTTGGGCCTGACGCTGCTGTGGTTGGCACCCTCCACCGGGGTGGCTCTGATCGGGGCGGGGCTGACGGGTTTTGGTTTGTCGCTGGTGTACCCGGCGCTGGGCGTAGAAGCCATCAAGCAAGTGCCCAACAGCAGTCGCGGGGCGGGCCTGAGTGCGTATGCGGTGTTTTTCGACCTGGCCCTGGCGATTGCCGGGCCGTTGATGGGCGCCGTGGCGCTGAACCTGGGTTATGGCTGGATCTTCTTCTGCGCGGCACTGTTATCGGTCACGGCACTGGGCGTGACCTTGCTGCTCAAGCGCCGCGCTTACTGATCGGCGGTCTGCAAGCCGGCGCGGGTGGTCTGGCCGAGGGTGTGGGTGAAAAAACGCCCGGCTTCGGAGATCAGGTCGCGGTGGATGCCTTCACGGTCGACGCCATCGGCATCGGTGCAGATCGCCGGCATGGCGGCCAGTTGATCGCTGTCACACGGGGCCATGAACACGAAGTGCCCTGCCCCCGCCAGCAACTTGAAGTCCGGCGGCTCCGGCAGCTTGCGCGCCAGGGCGGCGGCGTTCTTGTCTACCGCCACCAACTTGTCGCCGTCGCCGCTGTAGAGCAGCACCGGCACATGCACATCGGCCAGGGTATGGCGGCCGAACATCAGGCTTAACGGCGCCATCAACATCAGTGCGTGGATACGCGGGTCGGATTGCGGTTGCAGGTCGTCACGGTCCACCACCAGCTCGCCTTTGGTGGTGCAGGCATCACGATCTTCGGGACGTTCCTGGCAATAGCGGCGCAGGCGATCGAAGTCCGGCTTTGCCCCCGCCAGGATCAACGCGGTCTCGCCACCGGCCGAATAACCGATAACCCCCACCTGGTCGACGTTGACGAATGGCGACAGCATCGGGTCGGCCAGGGTGGCGGTGATCGCTTCGGAAATCTGGATCGGCCGGCCGTAGAGATTACTCACCGTGCCCAGGCGGCTGTGATCCTTGTAGTTATCGCCAGGGTGCAGCACCGCGACCACCACAAAGCCTTTGCGCGCCAGCGAGGTGGCCAGGTCATGCAGGGCCAATGGCGTACCGGTGTTGCCATGGGACAGCATCAGCATCGGGAAGCGGCCAATGGCAATCTTGGAATCTTCGGTGGCAGCGACGTGATAGGGACCCAGTTGCGTGCTGTGTTCATCGTCGGTGGACGGGTAAAACGCCACCGCCTTCATCGGCTGCAGATCCAGCGGGTCGAGAAACGTCATGCGATGGAAGCCCACACTCCAATGGGGGTGCGGCGCAGGCGCGGCGTGCACTGAAATCAGGCCGCCGAGGAGGGAAAGAACCATAACGGCACAAAGACGCATCATGAGGATGTCCACCTTTGCTGTGTAACCACGTTCAACACCCGCGGCATGTCTATTTGAAAAGTCCATGGTTCAAGGCACTCGCATCGGGTGATAAACCCATGCGTGCATAACCTGGGCCAAAGTAATGACAGCGGGTAAACGAAAAAACTCCGTACTCCAATCGATTTAAGGCGATCAGAATACAGAGTTTAGGCGCACGGCTTCAGATTGAAACCGCGCAGAGGCGAAATTTACACAAGTCTTACGCGGCGGCGAACAATTGTTCGTTGATGACTACGTTGGCATCGCTCAAGGCTTTTGCACGCACTTCATCACCGTAGGCCAGGCCTTCGGCACGCACGATTTCAATATCGGTAATACCGAGGAAGCCAAACAGCAGTTTCAGGTAGCCTTCATGGGCTGCGCCAGACGCTTGCCCGGCGTGCATGCCACCGGCCGTGGACACGATAATGACTTTCTTGTTGCCGCACAGGCCTTCCGGACCGGCTTCGGTGTAACGGAAGGTCTGACCGGCGACGGCGATGCGGTCGATCCAGGCTTTCAACTGGGTCGCGATGGTGAAGTTGTACATCGGCGCACCGATCACAACCGCATCGGCGGCGAGGAACTCAGCCAGCGACGATGCGCTCAGTTCGGCCTCATGCTTTTGCGCCGCATCACGCAATTCGGCAGCGGTGCCCAAGGCCCCCAGGGTCGCGCCGGAGAAGTGGTTGATGCCTTCGCTGGCGAGGTCACGGTAGGTCACTTCCACACCTGGCTGGGCCGCTTGCCAGGCCTTGACGACGCCAGCGCTGAGCTGACGGGAAGCCGAGTTGTCGCCGAGAATGCTGGAATCGATGTGCAACAGTTTCATGGTGGATCTCCGAGGTGGGATCGACAGGGGCGATCAGATGGCGGTGATGCTACGCATGAAACCAATAGTCGATAAGCCGGCTTTAATGCGATAGTTTGTCCCACTGACAGGACAATAGGCCCAGCATGCAAGACCTCAACGACCTCTACTATTTCGCCAAAGTCGTCGAAGCCGGCGGCTTTGCGGCGGCCGGGCGGCTTTTGGGGATTCCCAAGTCGCGTCTGTCGCGGCGCATCGCCGAGCTGGAAGAGCGCCTCGGCGCACGCCTGCTGCAACGCACCACGCGGCAACTGACCCTGACCGCCGTGGGCGAGCGCTACCTGCGCCATTGCCAGGCCATGCTGCTGGAAGCGGAAATGGCCGATGAGGCCGTCGCCAGCATGTCCAGCGAACCACGCGGGCGGCTGCGGGTGAGCTGCCCGGTGGGCATGGCACAACATATCCTGCCGGAGGTGGTGGCCGGATTTCTCGCCGCGCACCCCCAGGTCCAACTGGAGATGACCCTGGTCAACCGCCGCGTCGACCTGGTCGCCGAAGGCATCGACGTAGCGCTGCGCGTGCGCGAACTCGGTGATGAAGACCCACTGCTGGTCACCAAGCGCCTGCGCCAGGCCCAGACCGTGCTGGTCGCCAGCCCCGCACTGATGCTCGGGCGCCAGGTGAACACCCTCGACGACCTCAAGCAACTGCCGATACTCGGCGCACTGGAGGCGGATCGCCTGGTGCACCAGCGCATCCTCGACCCCCAGGGCAAACCCCACGACTTGGCGATGGAAGCCCGCCTGGGCATCGACGACTTTATCGTGCGCAAGACCAGCGCCATCATGGGCCTGGGCTTTACCGTACTGCCGATGATGTATTGCGAAGAGGAATTGGCCAGCGGCCGCCTGGTGCAACTGCTGCCGCAATGGTCATTGCCGGGCGGTTGGCTCCAGGCCGTCTACCCGCATCGCCGTGGCGTGCTGCCTGCGATTCGCGCCTGGATCGATTACCTGGAAGAAGGCTTTAAAAGCTGTGGAGACCGCTTGCTATGAAGATGACCGAAGCGCAAGTTGCGACGTTCTGCCTGAGCCTGCCCGGCGCCCGGGAAGACTACAAATGGGGCGGCGTGCGGGTGTTCTCGATCGCCGGCAACAAGATGTTCGCCCTGCAAAACCTGCGCGGTGATTCGCTGGCGTTCAAGGTCGACAAGGAATTGTTCCTCGGCCACGTGGACCGCCCTGGCATCCACCCGGCGCCGTACCTGGCACGCGCGCAGTGGATCATCATGAACACGCCCTACCCGCTGGGCGCCGAGGAACTGCGCGGCTTGTTGCAGCGCTCCCACCAGTTGGTGGTGAGCAAGCTGCCCAAGCGCACGCAGGTCGGCTTGCTGCTAGAGAACTGACAGTAGCGTGCCGCCGAGGAACAACTGGTCCAGCCAGAACACCTGGTGCAACAGCACGATCACCCAGAACAGCACCTGGTAAGACACCTTGCGCGTCTTGTGCCGGAACACCTGCTGGGCAATCAATGCCCCCGGCCAACCGCCCGCCAGCTCCACGGCGTGGAGGATGTTCTCCGGGGTGCGCCAGCTGTCGGTGCGGGCCTTGCGCTTGTCGCTCCAATACAGGAAGAACGCCAGCACGCTGACCACGCCGTAGGCCGCCAACGGAAGTACCGTTTCACCGCGCAGCCACACCAACACCGAACCCACCAGCGGCGCCGCGCACAGCAGCACAAAAATCGCCGCTTTCAGGCGTGGGTGCTGAATCATCATGCCTTGGCCGCCGCCCAGTCGATCCAGCCGAATTGCCAGGTCGCCAAGATCAGCAGGCCGAACGCGATGCGGTACCAGGCAAACGCCGCATAGCTATGGCTGGCAATGAACTTGAGCAGGCCCTTGACCGCAATCATCGCGAAGATGAACGAGGTGACGAAGCCGATGGCAAACACCGGCAGGTCCGCCGGCTGGAACAGGTCGCGGTACTTGTAGCCCGAATACACCGCCGCACCGACCATGGTCGGCATGGCCAGGAAGAACGAAAACTCGGTGGCAGTCTTGCGCGACAGGCCGAACAACAGGCCGCCGATGATGGTCGAGCCGGAGCGCGACGTACCCGGGATCATCGCCAGGCACTGGGCAAATCCGACCTTGAGCGCGTCTTTCCAAGTAATGTCATCGACGCTTTCGGCGTGCACTTCATGCTCGCGGCGCTCGGCCCACAGCATGACGACGCCACCGATCACCAACGCGGTGGCCACAGTGATCGGGTTGAACAGGTAATGGTGGATCAGGTCGGCAAAAATCACCCCCAGCACCACGGCCGGCAGGAACGCGATCAGCAGGTTGAGCGTAAAGCGCTGGGCGTTGCGCTGAGTCGGCAAACCGGTCACCACATCGAGGATCTTGCGCCGGAACTCCCACACCACCGCCAGGATGGCGCCCAACTGGATGATGATGTTGAACGCCATGGCGCGCTCACCGCCGAAGTCGAGCAAATCGGCGACGATAATCTGGTGGCCGGTGCTGGAGATCGGCAGGAACTCGGTGAGCCCCTCCACCACGCCCAGTATCAATGCCTGAATGGCGGTCCAAAAATCCATGCTTCCCCCAAAGGTCATGCCCTGTGGCATGCCTTATCAATCTTTTTAATGGTTCACTGACGAGCGCACTTAAGTGCCCGGTGTTGACCATGGTCAACACCGGTCTGCAAAAATTCTGTGAAAAATCAGGCAGTACTCAGGTTTTACGGTTTCAGGCCGAAAGCCTATCAGACAAGGCGTAAAAGTCGATGCGACGCCCACAATTATAAAAAGCCCGGAGTGACAGGACGATGAACAGTTTGCGCAATATGTCGATCAGCCGACGCCTCTGGATGATCCTGATCGTCGCCGTGCTGATGCTGATGGCCCTGGGTTTGCTGATGCTCAAGCAGATCCACGACGACCTGTACCAGGCCAAGCGCCAGCAGACCCAGCACGTGGTCCAGACCGCCAGCGGCATCCTGACGTTTTATCACAGCCTCGAAACCACCGGCGTGATGACCCGCGAAGCCGCACAAAAACAAGCCCTGAGCGCGGTGCGCGGCTTGCGCTACGACCACGACGACTATTTCTGGATCAACGACCTCACACCCGTGATGATCATGCACCCGGCCAACCCCAAGCTGGACGGCCAGAACCTCTCGGCCATCCGCGACCCCGACGGGTTTGCCGTGTTCAACGAGTTCGTGATCCTCGCCAAGGCCAAGGGCGCCGGCATCATCAACTACCGTTGGCCGAAGCCGGGTGCGGAGGCGCCGGTGGCGAAAACCTCGTATATCCAGTTGTTCGAGCCGTGGGGCTGGATCATCGGCTCCGGCGTGTATGTCGATGATGTGCAGGCCGAGTTCAACAGCCAGGTGTGGAAAGCCTCGTTTATCGTCTTGGGCATTGCGCTGGTAATGGGCCTGCTGGTGTCGCTGATTGCCCGCAGCATCGTGCGCCCGTTGCAGGACGCGGTGAACGCCATGGGCAATATCGCCAGCGGCGAAAGCGACCTGACCCGCAGCCTCGACACCCACGGCCGCGACGAGGTTACCCAGCTGTCCCAACACTTCAACAGTTTTACCGCCAAGCTGCGCCAGGTAGTGGGCCAGTTGCAGGTGTGCGCCAATGCCTTGGGCCAGTCCTCCACGGAGCTGGGCAACAACGCGACCCAAGCCCATGACCGCAGCCAGCAACAGTCCCAGCAGATGGAACTGGTGGCCACCGCCATCAATGAAGTCACCTACGGCGTGCAGGACGTGGCCAAGAACGCCGAACACGCCGCCAGCGAAATGCGCGACGCCCAGGCCCAGGCGCAGCAAGGCCAGGTCAATATCGACAGCAGCCTGCAGCAGATCGACCAGCTCTCCACCACCATCAGCCAGGCCGTGGAAGTGATCCGCACCCTGTCCAGCGAAAGCACCCAGATCGGTGGCGTGCTGGAAGTGATCCGCTCCATCGCCGACCAGACCAACCTGCTGGCCCTCAACGCCGCCATCGAAGCCGCACGCGCTGGGGAACAAGGCCGTGGCTTTGCCGTGGTGGCCGATGAAGTCCGCCTGCTGGCCCAGCGTACGCAAAAATCCACTGCCGAGATCCAGGCGATGATCGAGCGCCTGCAAGGCCACTCGGAAGCGGCGGTCAAGGTGATCAGCGACAGCCACAGCGCCTCGCAACTGACCATCGAACAAGCCGGCCAGGCCGGTGCCAGCCTCACCGCCATCGGCCAGGCGCTGCACAACCTCAATGGCCTGAACGCGTCGATTGCCAGCGCCACCCTGCAACAGGCCCATGTGGTGGAGGACATTAACCAGAACGTCACCCAGGCGGCGAGCTTGTCCCACAGCACCGCATTGGCAGCGGAGCAGTCCAGCGTCGCCAGCGTGCATTTGCGCGGGCTGAGCGAACAACTCGACAGCCTCTTGCGCCAGTTCAAGGTCTAACACCGCTCCAAATGTGGGAGGAGGCTTGCCCCCTCCCACATTTGCCCCCCGATGTTTTGAAGATTGCGTACCTCTGGTTACAATCCCCGCCCTCTCCCACTCTCCCAAGGATCCGCCATGTCCGGGCTTGAACTGTTCGCCGCCGCCCTGGGGGTGATCGCTGTCTGGCTGACGGTCAAACAGAATCCCTGGTGCTGGCCCATCGGCCTGGTGATGGTGTTGCTGTACACCTGGGTGTTTTATGACGTGAAGCTCTATTCCGACATGCTCCTGCAAGTGGTCTACGCCGCCCTGCAAGTCTACGGCTGGTGGCAATGGACCCGCGCCGGCGAGGTCAAGCAAGGACGCCAGGTCACCCGCCTGGGTTGGCCCGCAATCATGACCAGCCTGGCCATCGGTGCGGTCGGCAGCTTGCTGCTGGGGGCTGCGATGGCGCACTGGACCGACGCAGCGCAACCCTGGCTGGATGCGGCTCTCACCGGTTTCAGCCTGGTGGCGCAAATGTGGATGGCGCAAAAACGCGTGCAATGCTGGCCGCTGTGGATCGCCGTGGACGTGATTTTCGTCGGGCTGTTCCTCTACAAGGGCTTGTACCTCACTGCTGCGCTCTACGCACTGTTCACCGTGATCGCCGTGCAAGGCTGGCGTGAATGGCGCGCCGACCCGGCGTTGCGCGCATGAAGGTGGTGGTCCTGGCCGGTCCCGAGTCCAGCGGAAAAAGCTGGCTGGCTGCCGAGTTGCACGCGCATTTCGGCGGGCTGATGGTCGGTGAATACGTGCGGTATTTCATCGACCAGCACCAGCGCGACACCCGCCTGGCGGATATCCCGGCCATCGCCCATGGCCAACTGGCCTGGGAAGATGCCGCCCGCGCCCAACAACCGCGCCTGCTGGTCCTCGACACGCACCTGCTGACCAACAAACTGTGGAGCCAGACCCTGTTCGGCGACTACCCGGCGTGGCTCGACGATGAACTGCTGGCGCGTCACTACGACCTGCACCTGCTGCTGTCGCCGGACGATGTGGAATGGACCGCCGATGGCCAACGCTGCCAGCCGGAACTGGCCGACCGCCAGGCGTTTTTCCAGGGCAGCCTGGCGTGGATGCAGGAGCATCGACAGGCGATGGTGGTGATTCGGGGGGATTGGGAGGAGCGCCGGATCGCGGCGTTTACAGCGGTAGAGCAACTGCTCGCCCAACCCCTGTAGGAGCGAGGGGGACGCCTGGTTCTTGCTCGCGAAAAACCCAAGAACACATCGGGGCATCAAGTACCCCGCGTTATCGTTGACGATCTTCGCGAGCAAGCTCGCTCCTACAGGGAATTGCAGCGGTTAGTAGCCCAGCGACAGCCCCGTGTTACGACGCGGGTCATTCGCGCCATAGAAGCGGTTATTACCCACCGGCTTACCCTCCAGGGACGGTGCCCCTACCAGGATCGCCGCCAAGTGGTTGGCATCCTGCGGCCCGGCGAACTTATGGCCCCAGCTTTCCAGAATCTTCTGGGTGTCCGGGCTGACCGCAAAGGTTTCAAGGTTGGTGGTTTCCGGCATCCACTGCTGGTGGAAACGCGGCGCGTCCACGGCTTCCTGGATGTTCATCTTGTAGTCGATGACATTCAGGATGGTCAGCAAGGTCGCAGTAATGATGCGGCTGCCGCCCGGCGTACCCACCACCATCACCGCCTTGCCATCCTTGGTCACGATGGTCGGGCTCATCGACGACAGCGGCGCCTTGCCCGGTGCGATGGCGTTGGCTTCACCCTGGACCAGCCCGTACATGTTCGGCACGCCGACCTTGACGGTGAAGTCGTCCATTTCATCGTTGAGGATCACCCCAGTCTTGCTCGCCATCACGCCCGCACCGAACCAGTCGTTGAGGGTGTAGGTCACCGAGACCGCGTTGCCCCACTTGTCGACGATGGAATAGTGGGTGGTGTTGTTGCCCTCATGGGGTGACACACCCGGCTTGATCGCCTGGGAATCCCCGGCCTTTTGCGGCTCGATGGCGTCGCGCAGTTTGGCCGCGTAGTTCTTGTCCAGCAGATGCTCGATCGGGTTCTTCACAAAATCCGGATCGCCCAGGTAGCTGTTACGGTCCACGTAGGCGTGGCGCATGGCTTCGATCTGGTAGTGCAGGCCCTGGGCCGAGTGATAGCCCAGGTCGGCCATCGGGTAGCCTTCGAGGATGTTCATGATCTGGCAGATCACCACACCGCCCGAGCTTGGCGGCGGTGCCGAGACCACGTGGTAGCCACGGTAGTCGCACTCGATGGGCGCCAGTTCGCGGGTCTTGTACTTGTCGAGGTCGGCCTGGGTGATGATGCCCTTGCCGGCCTGGCTGGAATCCACCAGGGCCTTGGCGACCCAACCTTTATAGAAGCCGTCGCTGCCCTTGGCGGAGATTTCCTTCAGGGTTTTCGCCAGGTCTTTCTGCACCAGCTTCTGGCCGACCTGCAGCGGTTGGCCGTTGTGCAGGAAGATCCCGCGCATATCCTTGTCTTTTTCGAACTCGCCGGTGGCGGTGTGCAGCAGGTCGATATCGCCCTGCTCCAGGGCAAAGCCGTTTTCCGCCAGCTTGATCGCCGGGGCAATCACTTGGGCGCGCTTGAGGGTGCCGTACTTGCTCAGCGCCAGCTCCATGCCGGAAACAGTGCCGGGCACGCCGACGGCCAGGTGCCCCTTGGCACTCAGGCCTTCAACCACATTGCCGGCCTTGTCCAGGTACATGTCAGCGGTGGCCGCCAACGGGGCTTTTTCGCGGAAGTCGAGGAAGGTCTTGCGTCCGTCCGCCAGTTGCACGGTCATGAACCCGCCGCCGCCCAGGTTACCGGCCGCCGGGTACACCACCGCCAGCGCGTAGCCGACCGCCACGGCCGCATCCACCGCGTTACCGCCGGCCTTGAGTACATCCACACCCACATGCGTGGCCAAATGCTGGGCGGTTACCACCATGCCATTTTCACCGGCCACCGGGGCCTGGGACGCGGCTTGCACGCCGCTGACCGTCAACACTAAGGCGGTGGCAATTAACGTGCGGCTGAAGGGTTGGTATTTCATCCATGGCTACTCTAGTTATTGAGATGCACCAAAATAGCCCCTCGCGAATTTAATCCCCAGCGCAATGGCGTTTTTATTACAGAACTTGTCGGTCACAGAACGGCACGTGCAAAGCCGCGTTGCAGATCCTCGATCAACGCCGCTGCATCTTCCAGACCGATATGCAGGCGTACCACCGGGTTCAGCGCACGGTCGGCCGCACTGTCGCGGTCGCGGGTGTCGGCCACAGTGACCAGGCTTTCATAGCCGCCCCACGAAGCGCCCAGGCCAAACAGCTGCAAGCCGTCGATAAAACGCTCGACGTAAGCGGCGTCCGCATTCATCAGTTCAAACGACAACAACCCATTGCTGCCGGTGAAGTCCCGGCGCCACACCCCATGCCCCGGATGCTCGGGCAAGGCCGGATGGAACACGCGCTTGACCTGCGGTTGCGCCTGCAACCAGTGGGCGATCGCCACGGCCTGGCGCTCGTGCACATCCAGGCGTGATGCCAGGGTGCGTGCGCCGCGCAGGATCAGGTAGGCGTCGTCGGCACTCACCGCATTGCCGAAGGTGTCGCTCATCCTGCCCAGCGCCGGCCAGGCCGCTGGTGTGGTGCACACGCAGCCCATCATCACGTCGCTGTGGCCGCCGAGGTATTTGGTCAGGGCCATGATCGAAATATCCGCGCCCAACGCCAGGGGCCGGTACAGGTAGCCCGAGCCCCAGGTGTTGTCGACGGCGAGCAGGATGTCGCGTGGTTTGCACAACGCCGCAATCGCCGGCAGATCGCACAGTTCATACAACAGCGAGCCCGGCACTTCGGCGTAGACCAGCCTGGTGTTGGCTTGCAGTTGCGCTTCCAACCCTTTGCCATCGGGTGCGAAGTAGCTGACCTGGATGCCGAACGGCTGGAGGAATTCACGCGCCAGCTTGCGCACTGGCGAATACACCGCATCGGTAATCAGCACATGGTCGCCGGGGCGAAGGTAGGCCAGGAACACCTGCGCCGCTGCCGCCAGGCCAGTGCCGTAGAGCCGCGTGCGAAAGCCGCCTTCCAGCTCGGTGACCAGGTCTTCGAGGGCATGTGAGGTCGGGTTGCCACGCGCACCGTAGGTCAGCACCCGCTCGCTGTCGCGGCGGGCACGGGCGTCGCGCATCTGCGCCAGGTTGTCGAACAGCACGGTGCTCAGACGCGTGATCGGTACGTTGACGGCACGGCCGCCGTGGCCTTTTTCGGTACGCGCGGCGTGGATCAAGCGCGTGCGCACCCGCGAGGGCGCGGCCAACGGCTTGAGGCTGGCGATTTCCGCTTCGCTCATTTGCGCGAGCAAGCCGATTTCCCAGGCCAGGTACTGGCGCGCGGCGTCCTTGTTGCCGCTGTGACGGTCGTGGGTGAAAAACAGAAAGTCGATGCACTCGGCGTCGGGCGGCGTGTGCGGGTCTTCGTTGACCGGCAGGCCGGCCGAGACCCACGCGACGAAGCCACCGTCGAGCAACCTGGCCGACAGGCCTTCGGCAGCAAACGCCGCCAATGCCGGGTCATCCGCCACCAGCACCAAGGGACGATGATCGGTCTTGAGCCGCGCACGAATCGACCAGCGCGAACCGGCAATATGCCCCTTGCGATAGGCCATGCTCGGGCGCAGGTCGATCAGGTTCACATCGTTCAATTCCAGCGCCAAGTCCTGGGCACTGATCAGCGGCAACGGCTCATACGCCACCGTTGGCAACACCGGCAGCGCCAGGCCGCTGTCGATACCACCGCTGAGCACATAGGCTTCGTGCCCGAGTTGACGTAGCCAACTGGCGACAATCGGCGCACGCACGCCATCGCTGTCCACCAGCACGATGCGCGCCTGGCGCACGCCGATATACAGGTCGGTGGACTGGATCAACTGCCCGCCCGGCGTGTGTTGCGCGCCCTGCAAGCTGCCCGCGGCAAACTCTTCAGCAGTGCGCACATCACACAAGAACAGACTGCGCTGCGCGTCATCCGCCCATTGTCGAACCTGATCCGCCGATACCGTCACCACCCCTGCCCGCTCGGCCAATTGCCGCGCAGCCAGGCGCTGCCGAGCCAGGTCAGTGCTGACCTGATCGGCATAACGCCGAGTACTGCCATGTTCCAGCTGGAAATCTTCCAGGTACCAGCCCTGGGTACCGTTTTCCAGGGCATAGATAGGGTTTTTCAAGCCCAGGTTGATCAGGGTCTGGGCGCCGATAATGCTGCGCGTACGCCCGGCGCAATTGACCACGATGGGCGTGCTGTCATCCGCCACCAGATCATGCACGCGATAGCCCAACTCACCGTTGGGGCAGCAGATGGAACCGGGGATGGTCATCTTGCGGTATTCATCGAACGGTCGCCCGTCGAGCACCACCAGCGGCGCGCCACTGGCTTGCCAATCGGCCAGTTGCCGAGCGGTGACGTGAGGCGTATGGCTGGCCTCTTCGACCAATTCGCCAAAGGCCTTGGACGGCACATGCACGCCGGCAAACAACTGCAAGCCCGCCGCCTGCCAACCATCGGCGCCCCCCTCCAACACATGCACGCGGCGGTAGCCCAACACTTGCAAGCGCGCGGCGACAAGCGCCGCCACCGTACCGCCGTCCTGGTCATAGATCACCAGCCGCACCTGCGGGTTGGGCGCCAGGCGGCGTACCTCCAGCTCCAGGCGGCTATAGGGCAGGTTCACCCCATGGAACAGGTGGGCCTCACCGTATTGCCCGTGCTCGCGCACGTCGAACACGGCAATTTCCTGCCCGTCGAACAGCCATTGCTGCAGTTGACGTGGGGTGATGGTCTGGCTCATGGAAGTCCCAACAATTAAGAGAAAAGTGACTGCAACGCGTCAGGCATAGGCCTTGATCGACGGCGCCATCTGCGAGGCGTTGTAGTTGAGGATGCGGCCGTCCGCGTCCACACCGTAGCGGCCGTTCAGGGATTCCAGCGGCAAGCCATACAGGTGGAAATGCAACGTGGCCTGCTCACCTTCAACCTTGATGCCATGCAGGTCTTCACCGAGGAACGAGATCGACGTGCCCGGCTGCACGATCACTTCCTTTTCCAGGCTGAGGGAGGTGAAGCCCGGCTCGTGGCCTTCGTCATTGCGTGCATAGACGTAGTTGATCTCCTGGCCTTCCACCGCGCTGATGATCGCCCAGGTCTCATGGTTGTGCGGCAGCGTGCTTTTGCCCGGCAACAGCGAGTTGAGGTACAGGGTCGGCGTATCGCCGTCGTCGTTCAGGCGATAGCGGAACGCGGTGCTGCCCTGCCCTGGCACAGGCGCGGGGAATTCATCGAAGCTGAACAGGTCGCGGCGCTCGGCCAATTGTTCCAGCAGGCCGACGATGTCCACCAGGGCTGCGCGGTCTACGCCGCGCTGGTTGATGACGCGGATCTGCTGCAAAAACGCCTCGATCACGGCGGCACGGTTTGCGTTGCTCATCACGGTTTTCCTTTTATCAGACTGACAGGCTGTAACGGCCCAAGTTGGTCAACAGATACGGGTCATGCTTGAGCGGGCCACGGCGCCCCGTATCGCCCAAGGCATGGCGCAGGAACGTCTGGGTGCGTTCGCTGCTGGGATTCTGAAAGATGCTCTCAGCGCTGCCATGCTCGACAATCACGCCGTTTTCGGTGAAGTACACGACGTCGCTGATCTCCTCGGCGAAGCGCATTTCGTGGGTGACCAGTACACAGGTCATGCCCTCTTCGGTCAGCTCGCGAATCACCGTCAGCACCTCGCCGACGGTTTCCGGGTCGAGCGCCGAGGTCACTTCGTCAAACAGGATCAGCTCCGGGCGCATCGCCAGGGCGCGGGCAATCGCCACGCGCTGCTGCTGGCCACCGGACAGTTGGCCTGGGTACGCATCGGCCTTGTGCTCCATGCGCACCTTGGCCAGCAGCGCCCGCGCGTCTTTTTCCGCATCGGCACGGCTGCGACCGAGCACCTTGCGCGGCGCGATCACCAGGTTTTCCAGCACCGACAAGTGCGGGAACAGGTTGTATTGCTGGAACACAAAGCCGACGCGCTTGCGCAGCTCGATGCGCTGGGCTTCCTGGACCAGGCTGTCGACCTGGGTCTGACCCACGCGAATACTGCCGCGCTGGGGCTGCAACAGCCCGGTGATGCAGCGCAGGATCGTGGATTTGCCCGAGCCGGACGGGCCGATGATCGACACGGCCTGGCCACGCAGCACGTCGAGGTCGATGCCCTTGAGCACCGGGTTGGCGCCGAACGACAAGTGCACATCCCGCAGGCTCACCAGGGGTTCAATAGAAGGCATAACGGCGCTCCAGGTGTTGGGTCAGGCGGGAAATCGGGTAGCAGTAGGCAAAGAACAGCACCAGCAGGCTCAGGTAGATCACCACGGTAAAGCCGGTCATGTTCACGGTGTTGCTGGCGATCTGCGCGGTGTCGATCACGTCATGCACGCCCACCAGCGAGGCCAGCGCAGTGCCCATGGTGACCACCGCGTAAAGGTTCATCCACGGCGGCAACATGCGCTTGAAGCACTGCGGCAGAATGATCGAGCGAAACAGCTGGCCACGGGTGAATGCCAGGGACCGCGCGGCTTCCCATTGGGTACTGGGGATCGAGCCGATGGCGCCCCGGAAGATTTCCGCCACGTTGGCGCTGGCCGGTAACGCCAGGCCGATAGTGACCTTGACCCAATCGGGGAACGACACATAGCTGCTGCCGATACGAATCTCGAACGGGAACACGTAGGTAGTGAAATAGATCAGCACCAGCCACGGCGCATTGCGAAACACCTGCACCCACAGCCGCGCCACAAAGCCCAGGGGCGACAATGCCAATGCACCGATCAACAGACCCAGCACCGAACCCATGCCGATCGCCAGCAGGCTGATCAGAATGTTCTGGCCAAAACCGACCAGCAGTGCCGGCGACCATTGCAGCAAGGCCGACAGCACCGGGAATGAATCAATGGCCATAGCCGGGCATCCTCAGGCGCGCTTCGAGCCAGCGCCCCACACAATTGACGATAAAACTCAGCAGGCCGAAAAAGCTCAGGATCAGGAGCATCAGCTCCAGCACGTTGTCGCTCTGGGTCCAGATCATGATCGCCGCGTAGGTGATGTCGCCCACCGCAATCGCGGAGGCCACGGCGGTCATCTTCACCAGGTCGATCAGGTTGTTGATCAGCGACGGCAAGGCAAAGCGCAGCGCCAGCGGCAACTGCACATTCCACAACAACTGGCGGCGGCTGAAGGCCAGGGAGCTGGCGGCCTCCATCGTTACGGCAGGCACCGCTTCGATGCCGGCGCGCAGGGCCTCGGCATGGAACGCGCCCTTGTGCAGGGAGATCACGATCACCACCCAGGCAAACGGCGTCAGCGGGTTGGCCGCGCCGACCGCCTGGGTCAGCAGCATGTTCAACACCAGGAACGCGCAGTACAGCTGCACCAGCGTCGGCGTGTTGCGCGTCACTTCCACGAACACCCGCGCCGGCTTGGCCAGCCACGGGTTGCCTGAGGTCAGCATCGCCGCCAGCGTGATCCCCGCCAACAGGCTGCCGATGATCGTGAACAGGCACAGCAGACCGGTGGTCAGCGCGCCCTCGACCAGGCTGCCGCGCTGATAGGCGTCCAGCAGGAAGGTGTAGTTCAGGCCAATGCCGGCGGCCCAATGGACGAACACTTCAAGCAGATGACTCATCTCCATTGCCGGTTCAGGCGCCCTTGAACTGTTTCTGCAATTCCACCAGGGCCGGCGATGCCGGGCTGATGCGGTTGCGGGTCTGGGCCTCGATCAGCCAGCCGCTGCGGTGCAGTTCCTTGACGATCGGATCGAGCTTGGCCTGGGTGTCGCTCTCGCCGCGACGGGTCCAGATCACCGACGGTGCCGGGTTGAGTTCCGGGCCGAGGACGCGGTAGTCCTTCCATTCGGCGCTGTCGTTGACCAACGGGTTGATCAAGGTGGCGTCGTGCACCGCCGCGACGCAGTTGTTACCGCGCAGGGCCAGCAACGACTCGGAGGAGCTCTTGAACGCCTTGAGCTGCGCACCGAATTCAGTCAGCGGCTTGACGTAGCTGCTGCCCTGGGAGGTGCACACGGGCTGGTCCTTGAGGTCTTCCCAACGGGCGATCTTGCTGTCTTTGAGCACCGCAGCCGCACCGCCGACGCGGTAGAACGGGGTCGGCACAAAACCGAGGATCTCACCGCGCTCGGCGGTCCATTCCATATTGGCAATCAGCAGGTCGACCTTGCCCTGCTGCAGGAACTGCACACGGTTGGCCGGCAATACCGGCACCAGTTGCACCTCGGCCTTGAGTTGACGGCCCAGCTCGTTGGCCAGGTCGACGTTCAAGCCTTTGGGCTGTTGCGTGGCGGGGTCGATGCTGCCAAACGGACCGCCGGACAACAACACGCCCACCACCAGCACATGGCGCTGCTCGATCTTGTCCAGCGTCGCATCGGCCTGCGCCGCCACACTGCCGCCCAGGGCGATCATCGACCCCAGGGCCACCGGCAACCATTTCTTGAACATCATTGGACTTCCCCCTGGCGAATGATCGGCGTACCCCGACCTGATGGAGGGGCATGCTAGGGAGAGTGCGAGGGCAACGGAAATGCAAATATCTCATATCGTTATAACTCACCGTCTTTGCACCACCTTCAATTTCGGCATATCCCATTATTCATTGGCCCAGGCAAAAATCCTCTTCACTCATACATAAATATCTGTAATGTTTAACTTCACACACTTGATGTAAAACCGCTTCTGGAAATGGCCATGTCGACCCTCGACCTTGAACTTCTGCGCACCTTTATCGCCGTGGTCGACCACCACAGCTTCGCCGAAGCCGGCACGCACCTGGCGCGTACCCAGTCATCCGTGACCCAGCATATGCAGCGCCTGGAACAGCAAGTGGGTGTGAGCCTGTTCGAAAAGCGCGGCCGGCAAAAACAACTGACCGAGCCGGGCCTGCAGTTGCTGCGTCATGCACGGCAGATGCTCGCGCTGAATGACGATGCACTGAACTCCCTGCGCGAAAGCAGCTTGAGCGGCGTGCTGCGCATCGGCTCGCCCCACGATATCGCCGACACGATCCTGCCGCCGATCCTCAGCCATATCGCGCGCTCCGCGCCACGCCTGCGCCTGGAGATCGACGTAGGCCGCAGCCCGTTCCTGATGGACGACCTGCACCGGGGCAAGGTCGACATGGTGATTTCCACCCGCTCCGACCCGAACCTGGAAGGCTTTGCGCTGCGGACGTCGCCGGTGTGGTGGATCTGTTCGGCGCAGTACATCCACCAGCCGAGCGAACCGCTGCCGCTGATCCTGGTGGACGAGCCGAGCATCTACCGACGCTACGCCCTGGAGGCGCTGGAACAGGCGAATATCCCCTGGCGCCAGGCGTATCTGGCATCGAACCTGATCGGCATCAAGGCCGCCACCCGCGCAGGGCTCGGGGTAACGCCGCGCAGCATGGAAATGCTCGGCCCGGATATGCGCGTGCTGGGCGAAACGGATGGATTACCGAGGTTGCCGGAGGTCACGTATTACCTGTGGATTCGGCCGAATACGGCGAACCCGATTGCGCGCAAGGCGTATGACTTGATCCGGGGCAGCCAGGGCCTGTAAAGAGCGTGCTGGCATCTGGATTTTATCCCGTTAGAATCATCGCCATTCCCGCCTGCCCTCCCTGACACGAGCCCCTTCATGAGCTTTGATTTCGACACGATCCACCCCCGCCTCGGCACCGGCAGCACCAAGTGGAACCGCTACCCGGCCGATGTGTTGCCGATGTGGATTGCCGACATGGACATCGCCGCGCCGCCCGCCGTGCTGCAAGCCCTGCACGCGCGCCTCGACCAGCAGATTCTCGGCTACAGCGTGGCCGGCCCGGATGTACGCGAGGCCATCGTCGCCGACCTGTGGTCCAAGTACGCCTGGCGCGTGCAGCCCGACGACCTGCTGTTCCTGCCCGGCGTCGAACCCGGTTTCAATATGGCGCTGCACGCTTTTGTACAACCGGGCCAGCCAGTCGTGCTGCAAACCCCTAACTATCGGCCGATTCGCCTGGCGCCCGGCCACTGGAACCTGCCGCGTATCGAAGTACCGTTCCAATTGCGCGGCGCTGAATACATCACGCCAATGCCCGCCCTGCGCGAGGCCCTGACCGGCGCCGGCGCACTGCTGCTGAGCAACCCGCACAACCCCATCGGCAAGGTCTTCCCCCGTGAAGAACTGTTGGCCGTGGCCAATGCCTGCCTGGAAAACGGCGCGCTGATCATCAGTGACGAAATCCACGCCGAGCTGTGCTTCGACGGCCGCCGCCACATCCCCACCGCTAGCCTCAGCCCGGAGATTGCCCAGCGCACCATCACACTGATGTCGGCGAGCAAGGCCTACAACGTAGCCGGTTTGAAGACCTGCTTTGCCGTGATCCAGAACGCCGAGATTCGCGAACGCTTCAACCAGGCCCGCTGCGGCATGGTCGACAGCGTCAGCCCCCTGGGCCTGGAAGCCACCCGCGCCGCCTACAGCCAGTGCGGCGCATGGCTCGACGCGCTGAAGCACTACCTGCAAGCCAACCGCGATTACCTGTTCGACGCCGTGCAAACCCGCTTACCCGGCGTGGTGATGCACGCGCCACAAGGCACGTTCCTGGCCTGGCTGGACTGCAGCGCCCTGGGCCTGGACGACCCACAGCAATTCTTCCTGGAGCAGGCCAAGGTTGGGTTGAGTGCGGGGATCGAATTCGGTGACGACAGCCAGCAGTTCGTGCGCCTGAACTTCGGCTGCCCACGGGCTTTGCTGGAAGAGGGTCTGCAACGTATGGAGCGTGCGCTGCAGCAGCGCTGAGGCACCGTCGCAGGTTTTCTCAATGTGGGAGCAGCGCTCCCACATCAGGTGGGCGTCACAGCTTGGCGATGGACACTTCGGTGGACTTCACAAAGGCAATCACCTCACTGCCTACCTTCAATTCCAGGTCACGCACCGAGCGCGTGGTGATCACCGAAGTGACGATGCCGGACGCGGTTTGCACGTCGATTTCGGACACCACCTCCCCCAGCAGAATTTCCTTGATCACGCCCTTGAACTGGTTGCGCACGTTGATCGCTTTAATGGTCATGTCGGCTTTCCTTTTGGCTGTTGGGTCAATCCGCACGAATGCGCAGGCCTTCAAAGTGCGCTATCGCGCAGAACATTAAAAGGAATATATAACTCTTTATTTATTCCATAAAAACATATGCGCACTGTTGCCCCACCAACAGCCGATCAACAATTTGCTACCCCCGTAGCAGCTGCGGATTTGGATAAGGCCATATTTACGGTTAAGACGATATCTACGCGGGGTAGCGGTGACCTTGGCATAGAGACTGCATATTCCTTTAAAGCATGATGAGACATTAAAAATCATCTTTCTGAATATAAGAAAAGCCTTCTCTCAACGCCTTGTCCGGAGCTGTTCCATGAAACCCTTCACCCAGCGTTTACTCGGCGCCTGCGCCCTCGTCCTGAGCCTGCAGCCGCAGGCATATGCCGCCGAAACCGATCCCGCCGAAGTCAACCTCGACTACGCCTACTACTCGCCGGTCAGCCTGGCGCTCAAGCACTTCGGCTGGCTGGAACAGGCCCTGCCCCAGAGTAAAGTCGGCTGGGTCCTGAGCCAGGGCAGCAACCGCTCCCTGGAATACCTCAACAGCGGCGGCGTGGATTTCGCTTCGTCGGCCAGCTTGTCTGCCGTGTTGAGCCGGGCCAATGGCAGCCCGATCAAATCGGTGTACGTCTACAGCCGCGCCGAATGGACGGCCCTGGTGGTACGCAAGGACTCACCACTCAACAGCGTCAGCGACCTGAAGGGCAAGAAAATCGCCGCCACCAAAGGCACCGATCCGTACCTGTTCACCCTGCGCAGCCTGCAACAGGCCGGGCTGAAAAAAGACGACGTGGAGCTGGTACACCTGCAACACCCCGACGGCCGCACCGCCTTGGAAAAAGGTGACGTGGACGCCTGGGCCGGTCTCGATCCGCACATGGCCGCCAGTCAAATCCAGGCCGGTTCGCGCCTGCTTTATCGCAACAAGGACTTCAACAGCTATGGCGTGGTGAGCGTCACCGAGAAGTTCGCCAAGGCGCACCCACAGACCATCACCAAGGTGCTTGGCGCTTATGAAAAAGCCCGGGATTGGGCCGTGAAGCACCCGGATGAATTCGCCAAGCTGCTGGCGGATGAATCCGGCCTGCCGTTGGAAGTGGCCAAGCTGCAACTGTCGCGCACCGATCTGAGTACGCCGTTGTTGAGCGCCAAGGATGTGCAGTCGTCCAAGTCAGCGGCGCCGATCCTGGTGTCCGAGGAATTGGTGCGTCGTGGGGTAAATGTGGACCAGGTGATCGATCAACTGATCGACCCTTCGTTTGGCCAAACCCTGCCGCAGCAGTAAGGGGCGCGTGATGACCAGCGAAAGCCAAGCATTGCCCCTTCCGGCCCCCGTGGCCAGCCAGCGCAGCGCCTGGCCACGACGGTTCAAAGGCCTGGTCCTGCCGGTGCTGATCCTGTTGATCCTGGAAGTGGTCGTGCGGGTAGGCTGGCTGCCGTCCTACCAGATGCCGGCCCCCAGCGAGATCGCCGTGACCCTCACCGACCTGGCCGAGGGCGCCTTGTGGAAGCACATCAGCGCCAGCCTCGCACGGGTGCTGCTGGGCTTTGCCATCGGCGCCAGCCTGGCCCTGGTCTTCGCTGCCTGGGTCGGTTTGAGCCGTGAGGCCGAAGCCTACCTGGAACCGACGTTCGCCGGGCTGCGCTCGATCCCAAGCCTGGCCTGGGTGCCCTTGCTGTTGCTGTGGCTGGGCATCGATGAAACCTCGAAGATTGTGTTGATCGCCATTGGCGCGTTTTTCCCGGTGTACCTCAATGGTGTCGCGGCGATTCGCGATATCGACCGCAAGCTGGTGGAAGTGGGCCAGATGTACGGTTTCAGTCGCCGCCGCCTGGTGCGGCGGATCCTGCTGCCCGCGGCCCTGCCCGGCCTGTTCACCGGGCTGCGCAGTGGCTTGAGCCTGGCGTGGATGTTCCTCGTGGCGGCCGAGCTGATCGCGGCGACCAAGGGCTTGGGTTATCTGCTCAGCGATGGGCGGGAAACCTCGCGGCCCGACATTGTGCTGGCCGCCATTATCGTGTTGGCGCTACTGGGCAAGGTCAGCGACGGCCTGCTCGCGGCGCTGGAGAAACGCTGCCTGGCCTGGCGCGATACCTTCAACGGCCAAGGAGCGGAACAATGAGTACCCAGCCGTTATTGGACATTCGGGTGGAGCGTAAAAGCTTCGCCAGCACCACCGTGTTGAAAGACGTGCGCCTGGCCTTGCAGCCTCGCGAAGCCGTCAGCCTGCTGGGCCCCAGCGGCTGCGGCAAAAGTACCTTGCTGCGGATTGTCGCCGGGCTGGAAACCGACTTTCAGGGCGAGCTGCAAAGCCCCGACGGCCAAGTGGCATTTGTGTTCCAGGAGCCTCGGCTGATGCCCTGGCTCACGGTCGAGCAGAACATCGGTTTCAGCGATGACCACCACTACGACAAGGCCTGGGTTGCGCAATTGATCGAGGAAGTCGGCCTCAAGGGCTTCGCCCAGGCGCTGCCCAAGGCGTTGTCCGGCGGCATGGCACAGCGGGTGGCGATCGCACGCGGCCTGTATTCACGCCCGCAGGTGCTGTTGCTGGATGAACCGTTCAGTGCGGTGGATGCCTTCACCCGCATGAAGCTCCAGGACTTGCTGCTGCAACTGGCCGCGCACCACGCCATCGCCCTGTTGCTGGTGACCCATGATGTGGACGAGGCACTGTACCTGAGTGATCGGGTGCTGGTGATGGACAACCGGCCCAGCAGCATTCGCCAGGAACTGGTGGTCGACCTGCCCCACCCGAGAGACCGACGTGATCCGTTGCTGGCCCGGCTCAAGGCGCTGGCCTTGACCGAGTTGCAGCGTGCCCACGTGATCTGAGGACTACTCACCACAGCCAGCCTGCTCACCGCAACAAGCAGGCTGGCCACAAAACCGCATCAAGCCGCCTTGCGCAAGCTCACCCAATAACGCGTTCGAGATTGCACTTCCAACCCCAGGGTCGAGGCCAGCAGGTTGAGGATACGGTCGGTGTCATCCAGGCGGAAACTGCCGGTCACCCGCAGCGCTTCCAGGCTTGGATCCCAGCGCAACACACCGGGCCGATAACGTTCCAGCTCGCGCAAAAAGTCACCCAACGCTTGGTTCTGCGCGGTCAGCACGCCATCGCGCCAGCCCAGTTGCAGCACATCGAACGGCACCCAGGCGCCAAGCCCGGCGGTTTGCAACGGTGCTCGCTGGCCCCCCTGCAACGTCGTCAGTCTTCCACTCAAATCACGCACCTGCACCGCCCCCCTGAGCACCGAGACCAGGCACCCGGACGTCAATTGGCGTACGCACAACTCAGCCTGGCTGACCCTCAGCTCACCGTAGCGGGTGTGCACGCTCATCGCCGTCGAGCCCGGTACATTCAGCGCCAGCTCCCCGTCGACCAGGGTGATGCGCCGCTGCGCCAGGTCCACATCCACGGCCGTGGCCGTATTGAGTTGCAGGCTGGCGCCGTCGCCCAGGGGCAGGCGCTTGCGTTCGCCAGTGGCGGTGTTCAGGTCGGCACGCCAAGCCTCGATGGGCAACTGGCGGCTGATCAGCCAGGCCGTCGGCACCAGCGCTGCCAAGCCCAAGGCACGCTTGAGCACGGCACGCCGCCCCGGTTGCGGGCGGTCGAGACTGGCCATTGCGAGCGCCTGGGGCAAGTCGCTGAAACGCTGGCGCAGGGTTTGGGCTCTTTGCCAGGTCTGTTCATGCTGGGGATGGCTGTCGCGCCAGTGCTGCAACGCGGCGTGATCGCGTTCGGTGGCCGCGCCGGATTCGAGCAGCGCCAGCCACTGGGCGGCGGCGCGCGCAACGTCGCGACTCACAGCTCCACCAGCAGGCAATGCTCGTAGGCCTGGGCCATGTAGCGCTTCACCGTCCGTTCGGACACCTCCAGGCGCTCGGCAATCTCGCGATAGCCCAGGCCTTCCAATTGGCTCCACAGAAACGCGCGGCGTACCAGCACCGGCAAGCCATCGAGCAATTCATCCAGGGCTTGCAGGGTTTCCAGCACCAGCCAGCGCTGTTCGGGCGACGGCACACAGGACTCGGGCAAAGTGGCCAGGGCCTTCAGATACGCCTGCTCCAGGCTTCGACGCTGATGAAAATTCACCAGCAGGCGCTTGCCCACCGTCACCAGGTACGCCCGGGGTTCCTGCATCTGCGCAATCGGCTGGGCACTGGCGAGTACCCGCAGAAACGTGTCCTGGCTCAGGTCGGCCGCATCCCAGGCATTGCCCAGGCGCCGGCGCAGCCAGCTTTCCAGCCAACTGCGGTGGTCACGGTACATGCTCGACAGCGTCAGTTCAGGGGCGTGCGTGGGGACTACAGCATCATTCATGGCAACAACCTGCACGGCGCGATTGAGTCTCAAATGAGATTCATTCTATTTAATATCGCGCCGGGACACCATGATCTTTTCAACGTCGTGTTTAACGCGGGATTCCGGCACTCAGAGCCCGCGTTGGCGAAGCCACTGCAGGAAGCCCTTCTTCACTGGCGCTGCTGGCACCTCCTGGGTCAGGACCTGGGCGGCGTGCAGACGGAAATCCAACAGCGCCTTCATCGCCTCGCCAATGTCGTGACGCGCGTCCAGGCACGGTTTCAAGTATTCATTCTCGATGCGGTACAGCGTGCAAAAGGTCTTGGCGGAAAAGTCCGCGAGCGTCGCCTCATCCGACAGGATGCCCGCCTCGCCAATCACCTCTCCCGGTCCCATGCGCCCGGCTTCGAATACATGGCCGCCCTTGGTCAGCATCACTGAGACCACACCGGACTCGACGATGAACAAATGATCGCTGACCTCCCCCGCCGGCAGGATCATCTCGCCGGCGCGGTAGGTGTGCAGGGTCATGTTCTGGCTGAAGGTGTCTTTCTCTTCCTGGCGCAGGGTGGAGAAAATCGACGAACGCTCCAGCAACGCCCGCGCGGCGGACATGGCCGGTGGCGCGCTGCTTTCGGTCGCCGACAACACGCCCACGCCCGCCGCTTGCAAGTGCCGGAACGCAAGGTCATAGAGCTGGTTGCGCACCTCGCGCTTGAGGGCCATGGCCGGCACGAAGCCGCTGATTTCATACTCCACGCCGCCACTGGCGGAGGTCTTGAACGCCACGCTCGGCGCAGGCTTGGCCAACAACGGCCGGCAACCCTGCATCGCACGTTCCAATGCTTCGATCACGGTTTGCGGACGTGCATGGGGGCTGACCTGCAGGCTGACCGCCAGCCCGAACATATCCGCCGGACGCGAGAAGTTAATGATCTTGGCCTTGGCCGCCAGGGAGTTGGGGATCACCGCCATGCTGCCCTGGGAGGTTTGCAGGCGCGTGGCGCGCCAGTCGATGTCGGTGACCCGCCCTTCGGTGCCGTCGATGGAGATCCAGTCATCGATCTGATAAGGCTTGGTGGTGTTGAGCACAATCCCGGAAAACACATCACTGAGGGTACTTTGCAACGCCAGGCCGACGATGATCGCCACCGCGCCGGAGGTGGCCAGCACGCCCTTGACCGGCAGGTCGAGCACGTAGGCCATGGCGGCGATGATCGCGATGAGGAAAATCACCGCGCCCATCAGGTCCTGCAACAATCGCCCGGTGTGACCCACCCGCTGCATCATCACCGCGCCCAGCAACACCGTCAGCGTACGCGCCGCAAACAGCCACCAGCCGATCTGCAGGGCCGTGGCGGCCAGGTGCAAGGCGGTGTTGTCGGTGTAGGGCGCGAGTTGCATGGGGTTCATGCCGTCGTTGAACAGCACGGCACTGAACACCGCGAAGATCGCCAGCCGCGCGGCCAGCTTCCAATTGGCCAGGTCGGCAGAGATCAGGCGCCACACGGCGATGTCGATAAAGATCAGCGCCACGGCGCACAACATCGGGTGATCAGCGATAAATGAGGGCATCCAGGCGACTCCAGGGCGAATGACGGGAAGATCGCATGAAATAGAGGTTGCGGGTATAGCGCAGAAAAAATATTCGGGCAATGGCACTGTGATTCGAAAACCACAGACAGGAGAGTTTTAACTGAGGGGTATTAGCATATACAACTTCCTTCAGATAATTCTGAAGAAGCGTCTAAACACATTACAAGCATCACGAACAATTCAAACCACTCAATCTAAACACGCTCACGATCCAAGACCACAAGAAATGTACTACATGTCTTTGGGACGTGATTGCTTTGAAAATAACCAAATTTAGTACGAGGCTGTAAGCGAAAGCCAATAGGAAATTAATCATGACCATCGCAAAAGACGTTTCAATTATTGGGGCGGGCCATATGGGGTATGCAATCGCTACCGGTTTAATACAATCATCTCCAAACATATCGATAGCAGGTATTGACCTTGATCATGTCCACGACAAAGAAATGGAAGATGTGGGCATCCATGTAATAAACAGCTTACCAGAGCGCTCAGCTTCGAAAATCATGATTCTGGCCATCCCACCCCAAGCATTTATAAAATTCGTAGAAATCAATTCCCAGATTAAGCATCATGCCGGAATAACAGTTTCAGTCATGGCAGGAATCAATCTATCTGATCTCGTAGGCCGTCTAAAAACCTCCCAAGTCTGCCGAGCCATTCCTAATCTTCCTTGCGCCGTCAACGAAGGCATGGGTGTATTAATGTACGCACCCCGAACTACGCAGAAAAACAGGCGAGTCGTTAACGAACTATTCTCGAAACTCGGTAGTTTTCTCATCGTGGAAGAGGAAAAGCTCATTGACGATGCCACAGCGTTGGTAGGCGGAGGTCCCGCCTACGTTTCTTACTTTGCACAAGCTCTTATTGAGTATGCTTTGATGGCAGGCTTCGATAAACCTGACGCTTATTCCATGGTTGCGCAAACTCTGCGAGGATCCTCAGCGCTTCTGGAGTCGTATAAAGAGTCGCCAGCAAAAATTTGTGAAAACGTCATGACGCCAAATGGAACAACAGAAAAAGCCATAAGTTTTTTCAAGGAGAAAAAGGTACAAGCAATCATTATGGACGGGCTGAAATACGCCTGTGCACGCTCAAGAGAACTTGGACGGAGACCTTAGGTATGCTGGGATTAATTGATCATGGCTCGGCAGGTAATTTTCACGTTGAAAATAACTGCAAGAAATGTCTTGATGAGCCCTATAAAACTTATTTTGGCTTAGGGCAAAGCGTGAGCCTGACTCAGGCTCCTGACGTATTTAAAGTGAGCCGTGCAGGCATAAGACTAGGAAATTACCTAGTACAATCATTAAATCCAAAAAACCTCAATAGCAGTTTTTTGGATATTGGCACAGGAAGTGGAGTCCTTGCGCTATTGATGCGCAAGCTCGGTGGCAATGATATTACAGCTACAGATATCTGCGAAAAATCCATTGCACAGGCAAAAATCAACGAACATCTCAACTTTAAACAACCGACCATTTCCTTTTTTGTGAGTGATTTATTTGATGGTCTTTCGGAACAACGATTCCAAACTATCGTTTTTAACCCTCCTGGTTGGCGAACACCCTCTCGATCACTGATTCAGCGATTGGAAACCCGAGGTCGGACAGGCCAGTTGCCCATACGCAGTATGTTCTACGGTGATGAGGTTATAAGCCGCTTTCTTGATGAGTTACCAAAATATCTTAACCCCACAGGAGTAGCAATTGTCGGGTTAAACTCGCTGGTAGGAATACGCGACATTTTGGAAAGGTACAACCGAAAATATAGCAACGCCCCTCCATTAACCTATAAGTTAATTGAGCGACACACGCTCCCACTTATTCATTATTCAACGCACTGGAAAGCACTAGAGAAACACTTAAAATTAGAGTTTGAAACGTGGCAGGCTTTGGATTTAGCCACATACTCCACCGATAAAAATGGTGATATTTACTGGTCATATGAAATTATCGAATTTTCTCATCACCAGAAATAACCGATCATGAACGCATATAAAACATCTAGATCAACGCACGCGCTTTCCATATTTCTATGTGGACTGGCAAACTTTCTTCTGGGGACCTCATCTCTTTACTGGAGAGGGCTCAGCGATATTTCGCCCATAACATTGATCGCCTATCGAATCACACTATCCGCTGCCATCCTCACTCTTTTCGTCGGTTTGTTTCATCAAAAAAGAAACATAAAAAAACTCACTATAAAATTAGTTTTTCTACATTGCATTGCTTCGTTACTCATCGCAGTAAATTGGGGATCTTTCATCTGGGCCTCCATTCATGGGCTTTTTTTAGAAAGTGGCCTTGGCTACCTGTTAGCTCCTTTCTTTTCTATTGCCTTAGGGATAACACTTTACCACGAGTCAATCACTTTTAAAAAAGCCCTCTCCGCACTAATCGCACTCGGCCTTATAATCGCGCTAATCATATCCTCCAACAACCTAAACCATTTGACTTACATTATAATTTCCACAACATGGGGGCTTTACACCTACATCAAAAAACTCACCCCCTTAGACATGGTAAGCGGACTGCTTGTAGAAACCATATTCTTAACTGCATGCCTAACAATAGCTACTCTAGCATTCAGCCTTCCAGTTATGTATCCCAGCGATTTTTTCACCCACTCAAACAAGCTAATCTGGCTGGCGGGCGGAGTATCCATAGTTCCTTTATTAATGCTGTCTTACTCAACAGGAAAAATACCGCTATCCCTAACTGGCCTCCTACAATTCATACTGCCCGCCACGCTTATTTTAGTTTCAATACTCACCCACACTTAAAAGACATCAGACACACCACCAGAATAACCACTATAACAATTAGCATTTTAATCGCCCTTACAAAACTACAAGCACCCAAAATTCTAAAAACAGGACTCACAAATGAACAGAAGCTATGACGTTATCGTTATCGGCCTTGGGATTATGGGGGCCGCTGCGTTGTGGAGAGTCGCATCAAAATGCACCCGATCATTAGGAATCGACGCATCCGGCCCCAGCCATTGCCACGGATCCTCCCATGGAGCGTCGAGGATATTTCGCCGGGCGTACTGGGAGGGCGAAAAATATCTTCAACTACTTAATCACGCTGATTTGCTGTGGAAAGAACTGGAGCAAGTAACTCAAAGACACCTGCTGTTTCGCACGGGAGGAGTTTTCATCGGAGATAAATCCAGCCGTATAGTGTCCGGAAGCATTGAAACCGCGAAAAAGGGAAAAATTGAGCACGAGGTATGGATCGCTTCAGATGCTAGAAAGCATTTGCCAGCATTCAACATACAGGATGAGATGGCAGTTGTTTACGAGCCTGGTGCATATGCAATTTCGGCCAGCGAGGCGAGACTGGCAATGCTGAACGATGCCGTTCTAAATGGCGCTTTCACTGAATTCGGCAACAATGTCGTAAAACTCGAAAAACATGGCACTGGCGTGCGTGTAACGACCAAAAGTGGATGTATTTATTTTGCTGGCTCGGTAATAGTCACAACAGGACCGTGGATCACTACCAACCTTATGCCGGAGCTCACTAGGTTCCTAGAACCACGTCGAGTACCAATTTATTGGTTCAAACCAAAAGCAGGCTGCGAAACTCCATTTTCTCAAGAACAATTTCCCATTTTCCTTTACGAGAGGCAGGATGGCGGACTTCTCTACGGCGTTCCCTCAATAGTCAGTAATGAACCCGACGTAAAAATCGGCTTTCACAATAGGCAGCAAAGTCCCTCGCTCCCCGGCTGGGAAAATGTTCCCGTACAACATAGATATATAACGGAAATCCCCCCAATCATAGAGTCCATATTCCCTAAACTTGAAAGCATCCCGACACAAGCAAAGAACTGTTTCTATACAATGAGTCGCGATGAATCTTTTTTGATAGGACAATCTAAAGCACTGGAGTCAACCTATTTCGCTTCTGCGTGCTCAGGACACGGATTTAAATTTGCGCCGGCTATTGGGGATGCCTTGGCTAATATGGCCATTGGTCAACAAGCAAGCTTTTCGCTGTCAGCTTTTTCAGTCGATCGATTTAACTGAACGTCGCCTAATCTTTAAAGATTAGGGCATCCAGGCGACTCCAGGGCGAATGACGGGAAGATCGCATGAAATGCCGTTCCAGGGTATAGCGAAAAAAAGTGGGAGGAGGCTTGCCTCCGATAGCCGAGTGTCAGGTTGAACCTCTGTACCTGATCCACCGCCATCGGGGGCAAGTCGAATCGTCGCACCGCCCCTCCCACATTGGCCTTGTGGCCGACCTTAATCCTGCATCTGCCCAAAACGACCCGATTGGAAATCCGCAAACGCCTGGTGAATCTCCTGCTCGGTATTCATCACAAACGGTCCATGCCCAACGATAGGCTCGTCAATCGGTTCGCCGCTGAGCAGCAACACCTTGGCGTCGTCGTTGGACTCCAGGGTGAGTTGACGGCCCTCACGTTCGAACAACGCCAATTGACCTTGGCGTGCGACTTCTTCGCCATTGACCAGCACCGTGCCGCGCAGGATCACCAGGGCGGTGTTGCGCCCGGCGTGCAGGTCCAGGGTGACGGGCTTGCCGGCGTTGAGGCGCAGGTCCCACACGTCGATCGGCGTGAAGGTGCGCGCCGGGCCCTGGGTGCCGGCGAACTCACCGGCGATCAGGCGCAGGTGGCCGGCGTCGTTGGCCAAGGGCAGCACGGGGATATCGCCGTCGACGAGGGTCTGGTAACCCGCGTCGGCCATTTTGTCCTTGGCGGGCAGGTTGACCCACAGTTGCACCATCTCCATCACGCCGCCGCTGCGGGCGAACGCTGCGGAGTGAAATTCCTCGTGGAGGATGCCCTTGGCGGCGGTCATCCATTGCACATCGCCCGGGCCGATTTTGCCGCCAGCGCCGGTGGAATCGCGGTGTTCGACTTCGCCGTCGTAGACGATGGTCACGGTTTCAAAGCCGCGATGGGGGTGCTGGCCGACGCCGCGACGCTGGTCTGTCGGGGTGAAATCGGCCGGGCCGGCGTGGTCCAGGAGCAGGAATGGGCTGATGTGCTTGCCCATCGAGTCGTAGGAAAACAGCGTGCGCACAGGGAAACCGTCGCCGACCCAATGGGCGCGAGGGCTGGTGTAGATGCCGATGAGTTTTTTCATGGTAGTCCTCCAAAGTGCATACACCTTAAAACTCGTATCAATTCGGCGCTAGAGGCTAAAAGCAACCTTGATCGTCCTACTGACAGAACGATGGACCGCAACATCCGCACAAAAACAGCGTTAATGATAATGACTCGTAGTAATATCCGCCCTCTCCCGCTCAACCCTCCGAGGGCCGCAATGCCGTTTGCCCCTGCGCCTGCCGCACCGCGCGTGCTGGTGGTGGATGACCACCGCAAGATTCGCGAACCCCTGGCCACGTATCTGCGGCGCCACACCTTTGATGTGCGCACCGCTGAAGACGCGGCCGGCATGTGGCAATTGCTCAAGACCCAGGCGTTCGATGTGGTGGTGCTCGACGTGCTGTTGCCCGATGGCGATGGCTTTGAGTTGTGCAACCAGTTGCATCGGCGTAGCAACACGCCGGTGATCCTGCTGACCGCCCGCGACACTGCCGCCGATCGTGTGCGTGGCCTGGACCTGGGTGCCGACGACTACGTCACCAAGCCGTTCGAGCCCCGGGAGCTGGTGGCGCGTATCAACAGCGTGCTGCGCCGTCAGGGCCGCGCCACCGGCCCCACCGCGCCCAGCACTGGCGCAAGGGCCTATCAGTTCTGCGGCTGGCACTTCAGCGTGACCAGCGCCACCTTACGCCGCGATGCCCACCCCGACATCCAACTCAGCACCGCTGAAAGCCGGTTGCTGCAGGTGTTTCTCACCCATCCCAATACCCTACTGCCCCGCGAACGCCTGATCGACCTCACCGCCGCCGCCGACAGCGATGTCAGCGACCGCGCCATCGACCGGCAAGTCAGCCGCCTGCGCCGCAAGCTGGCCCAGGGCGATGAAGCACCGGACCTGCTGCGCACCATCTGGGGTGGCGGCTATCTATTGGCGGCCGAGGTCAGCGAATGCACGCCCTGAGCAGGCTGTGGCCGCGCACCCTGGCCCGGCAGTTGAGCCTGTTGTTGCTGCTGGCATTGCTGGCGTCGAACGCCATTGCGATGTTGTTTCTGCAACGCACCGGCAGCCTGATCCACCCGCTGTCGCGCAGTTTCAGCCTGGAACGCCTGGGGATTGCGCATCACACCGCAATCGACCTACCCGCCAATGAAACCGCGCACCTGCTGGCCGGCATGAGCACCGGCGACACACGCTTCTGGATTGCGCCCACACCAGAGGTCGCGCCGTTTGCCCAACGCCCGGAAGAACAGCGCCTGGCCAACGAGCTGCGCCACCAATTACAGCTGGATAACGCCGCCACCATCGGCATGCAATTGGAGCGCATCAGCGGCGCCGACGCCCGCACCCACGTGTTCAGCCCCGCCGGCTGGGCGCCGTTGCGCCTGCGCAGCAGCGTGCCGCTGCCCGACGGTACCTACCTGAATGCCGTGCAATACCCCGCCGGCGCCTATGAATGGGGCCGCGTCCTGGCCTACAGCCTGCCGGTGACCACGCTGCCGGTGCTGCTGATCGTGATGTTTTTCATTGCCCGCGTGGTGCGCCCGATCAAGACCCTGGCCCAGGCCACCGAGCGCGTCAGCCGCGGTGAATGGATCGCACCGCTGGCGCAAATCGGCCCGCAGGAAGCCCGTGACCTCACCGCCGCCTTCAACACCATGCAGGCCAGCCTCGCCCGGCATGTCGAAGGCCGTACGCGGATGCTCGCAGCAGTCAGCCACGACCTGAACACGCCGATCACCGAACTGCGCCTGCAAGTGGAATTGCTGGAGCCCGGCGCAGCCCGCGATGACATGCTCGAAAGTCTCGCCGAACTGAGCGCGATGGTGCGTGAAACCCTGAATTTCGTGCGCGACGACGCGGTGCAGGAAGCTACCACCACGCTTTCGTTGAGCGACTTGCTGGATGACCTGGCCAAGCGTTACCAACGCCTGCGACAGCCCGTCACCTGGGCCGGCGCACCACCGTTACGGCTGACCTGCCGGCCGCTGGCGCTCAAACGCGCACTGACCAACCTGATCGACAACGCCCTGCGCCACGCCGGCGATGCCGACCTGAACCTGGTTCGCGAGGACAACGGCTGGCTGCGCATCGAGATTCTCGACCACGGCCAAGGCTTGCCCGAAGCGTGGCTGAGCAAAGTCTTCGAGCCCTTCGTGCAACGGGGTGTCAGTGACGGCGGCGTGGGGCTCGGCCTGGCGATCGCACGGTCGTGCATCCAGGCCCATGGCGGCGAGCTGGTCTTGGAGAATCGCCCACCGGCCGGCCTGTGCGCGGTGGTGCGATTGCCTACAGCGCTTTAGAAGTTGAGCGTAGCGCCCATCCACAGGGTGCGGCCGTAGTTCACCGTGCCGTAGGTTTCATCGTCCAGACGCTTGTCGGTGAGGTTGTTGAGGGAGGCGTTGAGGGTCAGCGAATCGCTCACGTCATAGGAACCCCCGAGGTCGGCGGTGGTGTAGCCCGGTGCCGGTTTGTCGGTGGTAATGGTGTTGCCGGTTTCCTCACCGTAGTAGCTCAGCGAGGCCCAGGCCTGGGTGCGGTCGTTGAGAGTCCACTCGGTGCGCACATTGGCTTTTTGCTCCGGTGTGAGGGCCAGCGGCGCGCCTTTGTTGGCACCGCTTTTCTGCTCGGAATCGGTGTAGGTGTAGTTGGCCTTGAGCAGCACGCTGGGGTTGATGTCCCATTGGCCGTTGAGCTCCACGCCCTGGATGATCGCCTTGTCGACGTTGACCCGTTCCATGATGGTGTAGCCGTTCCAGCGTCGGTCGGTGGTGACGGTCGAGAGCTTGTCCTGAAAGTCGTTGTAGAACAACGTCACGCCGCCGGACAGGTTGTCGCGGTTGCTCCACAGCGCCGAGACTTCATAGTTGGTGCTGGTCTCGGGCTTGAGATCCGGGTTGCCGAACATCACGAAGCGGTTGCGGCGCAGGTAAGCGTAATCCTCAACCACCGCACGCAATTCAGGCGCCTTGAAACCTCGGGCGATACCGCCCTTGAACGTCCATTGTTCGGTGGCACGCCACACCCCGTAGACCCGTGGGCTGACGTGGGCACCGTACTCTTCGTGCTCATCCAGGCGCAGGCCGGTGGTCAGGGCGAAGCTGTCGGTCATCGACCATTCGTTTTCCGCGAACAGCGCTTTTTGCACCACCGAGAATTTATAGTCGACGCGATCCCCAAGGCCCTGGTTCCAGTCGGTCAGTTCGCTTTTATTCCATTGCACGCCCACGGTGCTGACGTTGCGGGCGGTGGGCATCACCAGCTTGGCGTCAAACACAGTGTTCTTGATCTCGGGTTTGCGCCCGTAGATGTCAGTCTGAGCCGGTGTCGCCTTGCCTTCACGGCTGGAGGTTTCCTGGGACAGCGCGATGTCCGAGGTGGCCCAGCCCCAGCGGCCCTGATGCGACAGCGACCAGTGATCGCGGTTGTTTTCCTGTTCGCGGGTGGCCCAGTTGGCGCTCATGCCGTCGCCATTCTTCAAGCGCGTGGCGCCGGCTTCCAGCAGGATGTCGTGGTCGATAGTGGGGGTGAAGGCCAGGCGCGCGGTGAGGTCGCGGTGGTCAGCCTTGCTGAAGCCATTGGTCTGCTCGATGTCGTCATCGGCCTGGCGGTCCAGGTAGCGGCCCCACACCTGCAAACCAAGGAAATCTTCCTTGAGCGGGCCACTGAGGTAGAACTGGGTCTGGCGTGCATTGCCCTGGTCGCTGTGCTGGCGCGCCGAGTAGTCATACCCGATGGAGCCGCCCCAGGTCGGTGAGACCTTGCGTGTGATCACGTTGATCACCCCGCCGATGGCGTCCGAGCCGTACAGCGACGACATCGGCCCGCGCACCACTTCAATCCGCTCGATGGCTGCGGCCGGTGGTACAAAACTCTGCTCGTAACCACTGTTGCCGTTGACCCGCGATTCCCGCGCGCTCTGGCGCTTGCCGTCGACCATGATCAGGGTGTAATCCGCCGGCATGCCACGGATGGAGATATCGGTTTCATTCGCCCCGCCGTTGACCGTCACACCTTCGACGTCACGCACGGCATCGCCGAGGTCGCGGTAGGACTTGCGACGCAATTGCTCGCCATCGATTACGGTGACCGAGGCCGGCGCGTCTTCCACGTTTTGCGCAAAACCGGATGCAGTCACCACTACATCATTGAGTTCCAGGGCAACGGGCTCATCCGCGTGGGCATGAAGACTGGCGGCAACCAGCAGGGCCAGGGGCGAGAAACGAAAAGCAGGCAGCATGGGCGAAGACCTTCGGATTAGACTCAAAAGAGAATCGTAATCATCCAGCCCGGGATAACTTGGACAAAGTGTGACAACTCAAGCCGCCGCGACCGCTGCGGTACGGCGCTCACGCAGCAGATGGAAGGCCACGAAGGCCGTCACTGCAAAACACGCCTGGATGATGATCATCGGCGTGGCACTGCCGTCGCGCAGATGGCTCAGCAACAGGCCGCTGCAGGTCGCGCCGAACATCTGCGCAAAGCCCATCAAGCCCGCCGCCAAACCGGCGCGGTGAGCGTTGGGCATGACCCCACCGGTCACAGACCCGGGCAATACCAGGCCACCGCCGAGGGTCGCCAGCGCAATCGGAATATCCAGGCCCAGTACCGACAGGCCGAACAGCGCATAAATCACCAGCGCGGCAATCCCGCCCATGGCCACCAGCGTCACGCCCATCGCCACGATCCGTTGCGGCCCCAGGCGCAGGATGTTGCGCCGGGCGTAGGTGGAACCGATGATCAGCATCGACACGATCAGGCCAAAATTGATGCCGTACTCCAGGCTGCTCAAGCCCAACAAGTTGATGAACACCGCCGAAGAACCAGCGATCACCGCGAACATGGCGCCATAGGTGCACGCCAGCGCCACGGCAAACGCGCGGTACTGGCGGCCCTTGAGCAAATCCAGGTATTGCCCGCCGAGGGTGCGCCAGTGGCCGGCCCTGGGGTCGAGGGCGTGGTTGCTCTCGCGAAAGAACAGCAGCGCCAGCAGTAACACCACACTGCCAATCACCAGTGCCAGCAGGATCGGCGCACGCCAGCCCAGCAGCTTGATCAGCAGGCCGCCGACCATCGGGGCGACAACGATGGCGTAGAGCATGCCGATCATGGTCAGCGCCAGCGCCGGCCCCGCCTCGGCCTTCCACACGTCACGTACCACGGTGCGCGCCAATACCAATGCGGCGCAGGCGCCGAGGCCTTGCACGACGCGAGCGGCGATGAATTGGTGGATGTCATTGACCAGCAGCATCGACAAGGTCGCCAGCACATACAGCAGCAGCCCGCCGATCAGCACCGGACGGCGGCCGATACGGTCCGACAGCGGGCCGAACAGCAGCTGCCCCAGGCCAAAGGCGGCGACAAACGCCGACAGTGCCATCAACGCCGAACCAGGCGGCGCCAGCAGCGCCTGCTCGATCACACCCAAGCCTGGGATGATCAATTGGGTCGAGACTTCACCCAGTGCCGTCAGGGCCACCAGTAAAAACAACAAGCTTCGCGAGGGGACCGGGGCGTTCGACATGGGGATTATCCGGGGCTGGATTTATTTATATTTCGACCATAATATGCGTAAAAAATTATGTCCATAATTTTTTGCCCAATGGTCATCCCCGGAGCCCGACATGCACCCTCTCCCCTTGCGTCTTTTCCCGCCCCTGGCCCTGTTAGTCATCCTCAGCGGCTGCAACAGCCAGGCCGATACCGCCGCCGAAGTGCCGCAACCGCGTCCGGTACTCGCCGCCAAGGTCGAAGCCGCCGGCACTCAGCAAAGCGCCTACACCGGTGTCGTGGCGGCGCGTACGGAAAGCGACCTAGGTTTCCGGGTCGGCGGCAAGGTCATCGAACGCAAGGTCGACCCCGGCCAGCATGTCTCCCGTGGCGACACCCTGCTGGTGCTGGATATCGGCGATTTCGAGCTGGCCCTGCGCTCGGCGAAAAACCGCGTCAACGCCGCCCAGGCACAACTGCGCCAACGCCGCGACGATGAAAACCGCTACCAGCGCCTGGCCAGTACCGGTGCCGTGTCACGGCAGATCTTCGACCAGTCGGCGACTAACTTGCGCGTGGCCGAGGCCGAGCTGGCTGCGGCGCAATCCGATGCCAGCCAGATCGAGAACCGCCGCACCTACTCCGTGCTCAAGGCCGACGGCGACGGCATCATCACCGACGTGCGAGTGGATCGCGGCCAAGTGGTGGCCGAGGGGCAAATCGTCGCGCGCCTGGCCCATGACGGCGCCCGCGAAGCCATCGTCAACCTACCGGAAAACCAGCGCGACCAGGCCTCGCAAAAAGCCCTGGCCTTCCCCTTCGGCGCCCCCGACCAGGCGGTAACGGCGACCTTGCGCGAACTGTCCGCCAGTGCCGACCCTGCCACCCGCACCTACCGCGCCCGTTATGTGCTGCACGGCGGTGTCGAGCGCTTCGCCCTCGGTTCGACCATCACCGTGCGCCTGCAAGGCAACGGCCAGGCGCAACAAACCCGCGTGCCCATCGGAGCGTTGCACGATGCAGGGCAAGGCACCGGTGTGTGGTTGATCGGCGCGGATGACAAGGTCAGCTTCGCCCAGGTCTCGGTCGCCAGCCTCGGCCAGGAAGACGCCCTGCTCGACAGCGGCGTGAACCCCGGCCAGGTCGTCGTCGCCCTCGGCGCGCACCTGTTGCACAGCGGCGATGCGGTGCGCCTGCTGCCCGCCCAGGCACTGGCCCTCAACCGCAAACAGGATCAATGAGTATGCGCGGCATCAACCTCTCGGAACTGGCGGTCAAGCACCGCGCAGTCACACTGTTCTTGATCATTGCGATCCTCGCCGCCGGGATCTTTTCGTTCGGCAAACTGGGGCGCGCCGAAGACCCGTCGTTTACCGTCAAGGTCATGACCATCACCGCCGCCTGGCCCGGCGCCACCGCCCAGGAAATGCAGGAGCAAGTGGCCGACCGCCTGGAGAAGCGCTTGCAGGAACTCGACTACTACGACCGCGTCGAGACCATCGCCCAGCCGGGCTTTGTGTCGATGCGCATGACCTACAAGGAGTCCACGCGCCCCAGCGAAATCCAGGACCTGTTCTACCAGACGCGCAAAAAACTCAGCGATGAAGCCGCCAGGCTACCCAACGGGGTGATCGGGCCGTTCTTCAACGATGAATATTCCGATGTTTACTTTGCGTTGTATGCCCTGGAAGCCGAGCACCTGCCCCATCGGCAACAGGTGCAAATGGCCGAGGATTTACGCCAGGGCCTGCTCAATCTGCCGGGGGTGAAGAAGGTCAATATCCTCGGCGAGCAGGCGCAGCGGATCTTCGTCGAGTTCTCCTATGAGCGCCTGGCGACCCTCGGGATCAAGCCGGACCAGATCTTCAGCGCCCTCGCCGCACAGAACGCCGTGGCGCCGTCTGGCTTCGTCGAAACCGCCGGGGCCCGCGCCTATATCCGTGTGGACGGCGCCTTCGACAGCCTGGCGCTGATCGAAAACGTGCCCCTGGAAGTCAACGGCCGCGTGCTGCGCATTGCCGATGTGGCCAGCGTCAGCCGCGGTTATGAGGACCCGCCCAGCTACCGCATCCGCCACCAGGGCGACCCGGCGCTGATGCTCGGCGTGATCATGGAAAAACACTGGAACGGCCTGGACCTGGACAAAAGCCTCAAAGCCCAGGAAGCCCGGATCCAGGCGGACCTGCCCTTGGGCGTGAACTTCGCCAAAGTCTCCGACCAGGCGAAAAACATCAGCCTGGCGGTGAATGAATTCATGCTCAAATTCTTCGTCGCCCTGGCCGTGGTGATGATCATCAGCCTGTTGGCGTTGGGCTTTCGCGTCGGCCTGGTGGTGGCGGCTGCGGTGCCGCTGACCTTGTCGGTGGTGTTTGTGATCATGCTGCTCACCGGGCGTGAGTTCGACCGCATTACCCTGGGCGCACTGATCATTTCCCTGGGGTTGCTGGTGGATGACGCGATCATCGCCATTGAAATGATGGTGGTGAAACTGGAGGAAGGTTTTGATCGCATTCATGCGGCCACCTTCGCCTGGAGCTCCACGGCGGCACCGATGCTCACCGGTACGCTGGTGACCATCATCGGCTTTCTGCCGGTGGGGTTTGCGCGGTCCGGTGCAGGGGAATACGCGGGGAATATCTTCTGGATCGTCGGCTTTGCGCTGATCTCGTCGTGGCTGGTGGCGGTGGTGTTCACGCCGTACCTGGGCGTGAAGTTGCTGCCGCAGATCAAACCGGTGCCCGGTGGTCACGACGCGATTTATGCCGGGCGCTATTACCAGAGGCTGCGCAGCTTGGTTGAAGCCTGCGTGCGTCAGCGTTGGTGGGTGACCGGGCTGGTGGTGGCGGCGTTTGTGCTGTGCGTACTGGGCATGGCCGTGGTGAAGAAACAGTTCTTCCCCAACTCCGACCGATCCGAGCTGATTCTTGAGGTGTATATGCCGCCCGGCAGCGCCTTCAAGAGTACCGAAACGGTGGCGGCGCAGTTGGAAAAGGCGCTGCTGCAAGAGCCACAAACCAGCATGGTCGACACCTACGTGGGCGGCGGTGCACCACGCTTCTTCCTGTCACTGAACCCCGAAATGCCGGACCCGGCGTTTGCCAAGCTGATCGTGCAGACGCCGGACTCTCACGCCCGCGACGCCTTGAAGCTGCGCATGCGTGAGCGAATTGCGGCCGGTGAGTTTCCGGCGGCGCGGGTACGGGTCACCCAATTGCTGTTCGGCCCACCGGTGCCCTTCCCGGTAGTGTTCCGCGTGTCAGGCCCGAATGTGGAGGTGCTGCGCGGTGTGTCCGAAGACGTGCGCAAGGTGGTCGCCGCCAACAGGCTGACCAAGGACGCCTTTCTCGATTGGGGCGAGCGCACCAGCGGTTATCGCTTGGTGTTGGATCAAGACCGCCTGCGCCTGCTGGGTTTTACCCCCAACGAGGTCAAATCCCAGCTCAACGCCCTGCTCAGCGGCAACCCGATCACCGAAGTGCGTGAGGGCAACCGCACCGTGTCCGTGGTGGCTCGCGCCCAGGGCAACCAGCGCGAGAACCTCGGTAACCTCAACAACATGACCCTGACCAACAACGCCGGCACGTCGGTGCCCCTGGCCCAGGTCGGGCAGTTCCAGGCGGTGATGGAAGAACCGATCCTCAAGCGCCGCAACCGCGCAAGCACCGTGGAAGTGCGCGCCGACATCATCGACGGCGTGCAACCGCCCGACGTGGAAATGGCGGTGTACAAGGACCTGCAACAGCTGATCGCAAGGCTGCCGGCCGGTTACCGGATCGACATCGGCGGCCCGGTGGAAGAAAGCGCCAAGGCCAACGTGGCGCTGGCGGCGCTGTTCCCGATCATGATCCTGTTGACCCTCACGGTGATCATGTTCCAGGTGCGTTCCTTCGGCGTGATGTTCATGGTCTTTGCCACCGCGCCGTTGGGCTTGATTGGCGCAGTGCCGACCTTGCTGCTGTTCAACCAGCCGTTCGGGTTCAACGCAATCCTGGGGCTGATCGGCATCGGTGGGATCCTGATGCGCAACACGCTGATCTTTACCGACCAGATCCGCCAGAACCAGGAACATGGCATGGCGATCCACGCGGCGATTGTCGAGGCCACGGTGCGGCGCGCGCGGCCGGTGATATTGACCGCGCTGGCAGCGGCGCTGGCGTTTATTCCGCTGACGCTATCGGTGTTCTGGTCGTCCCTGGCGTTTGTGCTGATTGGCGGGGTGCTGGTGGGCACGGTGCTGACGCTGTTGTTTTTGCCGGCGCTGTGCAGCCTGGTGCTGGGACGAGCGAAGACAAAGGTTGTCGATACGGCCCACGTGACCGCCGGATAAGCCCTACTCCTCGCCATTGAAAACCGCTGCAAAGTCCCTCGCCTGATTAAACAGTGCGAGGGATTGCAGATGGTTGTTTTTGTTAAGGCCCTGGTTGTCGGGGCTGCCTCTTGATTCCCGTCATTGCCAGCTTTGTCCTGGCCCCCATGGACGCCAAGGCGCCGGACGTGGAACGCGTCTTTCGTGACTTGCGCGGTTGCCTGAATACCTTTGATGAGTGGGCCGAAAGCTTCTGGAGCGTTTCGGCGCTGGAGCTTGAGCAAGTATTCAAGGTGGGGGATGAGGTGGCGCTGGTGGCGCCGGTTTCTTCTAAAGCCCCCAGTAAAACGGTCGCTATGTGCAAAGC